>JAQGMQ010000450.1 GCA_028292305.1 Rhodoferax sp. | reverse complement strand
TTCGATGCGCCAAACCCACGGGCCACGCTGGTGTTCTTTCACGCGGGCTACTGGCAGTCGCGCGACAAGTCCACTTTTCGTTTCATTGCACCAGCGTTCACGCCGCATGGCGTGCAGGTGGCGCTGGTCAATTACCCGCTGTGCCCGCATGTGTCGCTGGCCGACCTGGTGGCCGCCGCGCGCCGCGCGACGACGGCTGTGCGGGCCCATGCGCTGGCGCTGAACCCGACCGTGCTGCCGCTGATCGCGGCCGGCCATTCAGCGGGCGCCCACATCGCGGTGGAACTGGCTTGCACGCGCTGGCAACAGCCTGCGCTGGCACCGGTGGTGCGCGGCGTGGTGGCGCTGAGCGGTGTGTACGACCTGGCGCCGCTGCTCGGCACCACGCTCAACACCCACCTGGGCCTGGACGAAGCCGGCGCGCTGCGGCATTCACCGCTGTGGCGTGTGCCGCCGGTGGCGCCGCCCGCGCTGTTCGCCGTGGGCGGCACCGAGACGCCGGCCTTCCTGGCGCAGAGCCAGGCCATGCACGACGCCTGGCGCGAAGCCGGTCATGCGAGCCTGCTGCACACCGTGGATGGCGCCGACCACTTCACGCTGCTGCAGGCGCTGGTCGACGCCGACAGCGCGCTGCACCAGGGCGTGCTGCGTCTGGTCGACGGCCTTACTGACCCAGCAGGATCTGCGCAATGATGCCCGTGGCGATGGCCACCAGCACGTAGTCGCCGCCGGTCTGCACCCAGTTGTAGCCGCGCGGTGGTGCGCTCAGGTGGTGGCCGCGCCAGTCGTTGACCACGTACTGGTGGTTGCGGTATTCGTTGGGCAGACGGCCGCCACGGCGGAAGTTGTGGTCGGGGCCGGCACCACGGTTGTCGACGTGCATCGGCGGACGGCCTGGGCCGTCATTGCGCTGGTCATTGCGCTGGTATTGCTGACCCTGCGGACCGGGCCGGCCCGGGGGGCCGCGGTGGTCGTCGCGCTGGGCACGCTGGTCAGGCTGGTCACGTTGCCCATGCTGTTCAGGGCCGGGGCGCTGGTCGCGGCCCGGGCCACGGTCCGGCCCGTTCTGGGCAAAGGCGGCACTGCCGATGGTCAAGGCCAGGGCGGTGAGGGTGGTGGTCACGAGATGCTTGCGCATGGGAGGCTCCTGTTCGTTTTGTTCAAAAGACAACTTCATTGTTGAGCCCCGTCGCCGGTGAACCTGTAGTCCGCGTGGTCGTTTACGCGCTCTTTACCCGGCCTTTGCCGCGGCTTTTCCCCCGCTCCAGCGCAACCCCCATCGGCGTGCCGTGCACCGCCCAAGTGCAGGTCCGCCCGATCCCAAGGGGCGGCGCACCACAATGAGGTTGCGCATTTCGCGCTGGCTCCTAAGGCACCGGTTTGCTGGCACTTCCCGCGCACAGGCCTTGCTTTCAGAATCGGCAACGGCGCGGCACTGCAGGGGCAGAGGCCGCATTCCGATGTCGATCCCACAGGAGTTCTTTCCATGTTCAACAAGTCTTTGACGATGGCCCTCGCGGCCTGTTTCATCAGCGGCGCGGCCTTGGCGCAAACCAGGGAACTGACCTTCGCGCACCAGGACATGCTGGTGCCGTTGCGCCTGGTGATGGAGTCCGGCGAGGTGGAAAAGGCCACCGGCTACAAGATCAACTGGCGCATGTTTGCCGGCGGCGGCGACGTGATCCGCGCCATGGCCTCGGGCGACGTGCAGATGGGTGAAGCCGGCTCGAGCCCGCTCACCGCCGCCGCCAGCCAGGGCCAGGACATCAAGCTGTTCTGGATCTCGGCCGACATCGCCAACGCCGAGGCACTGGTGGCGCGCAACGGCTCGAACGTGAACAGCATGAAGGATCTGGTCGGCAAGAAGGTGGCCACGCCCTTCGTGTCGACCGCGCACTACCAGCTGATGGCCGGCATGAAGATGGACGGCGTGGACGGCAAGGCCGTGAACGTGATGAACATGCGCCCACCCGAAATCGCCGCCGCCTGGGAGCGCGGCGACATCGACGCCACCTTCATCTGGGACCCGGTGCTGTCCAAGATCAAGGGCAACGGCAAGGTGATCGCCACCTCGGGCAGCATCGGCCAGCGCGGCGCACCCACCTTCGAGGGCATCATCGTCAACGCCAAGTGGGCGGCCGACAACGAGCCCTTCATGGTGGCCTTCGTGAAGGCGCTGAACCGCGCCAACGAAGAGTACAAGGCCAGCGGCAAAAGCTGGGCCGTGGACTCGGTGCCGGTGAAAGCCATGGCCAAGTGGACCAAGGCCAACCCCGCCGACGTGGGCCCGGCGATGGCGCTCTACACCTTCCCGACCCTGGCCGAACAGCTGTCGCCCGCGTGGCTCGGCGGCGGCGCGGCCAAGGCCATGGCCGGCACGGCGGCCTTCCTGAAGGAGCAGGGCCGGGTACAGGAAGTCAAGCCCGACTACAGCGCCTTCGTGACCACGGCCTATGTGCAAAAGGCGATGGCCAAATAAGTCATCCACCACAGACTGAAGGAGGCACACCATGCCCACGCTGGACATCCGCGATCTCACCGTGCACTACGCCATCAAGGGCGGCACCCTGCAGGCCCTGGCGCCCGTGAACCTGCAGATGCGCGATGGCGACTTCGTCGTGGCGCTCGGCGCGTCGGGCTGCGGCAAGACCACGCTGCTCAACTGCATTGCCGGCTTTTTGCCACCCACCGGCGGCGAAATTTTGCTGGACGGCGAAGCCATCGCCGGCCCCGGCGCCGACCGCGGCGTGGTGTTCCAGAAACATGCGCTCATGCCCTGGCTCAACGTGCGCGACAACGTCTCGCTCGGCCTGCGCCTGAACGGCATGGGCCGGGCCCGGCGCGATGCCGTGGCCGAGCAAAAACTGGCCCTGGTCGGCCTCGAGAAATACGCCGACCGCGCCGTGTACGAGCTCTCGGGTGGCATGCAGCAGCGCGTGGGCATTGCCCGGGCGCTGGCCAGCGACCCGGCGGTGTTGCTGATGGACGAACCCATGGGCGCGCTCGATGCGTTCACCCGCGAGCAGGTGCAGGAGATTCTTTTGCAGGCGTGGGCCAAGTCGAACAAGATGGTGTTCTTCATCACCCACTCGGTCGAAGAAGCGCTGTTCCTGGCCACCCGCCTGATCGTCATGAGCCCGAGCCCCGGCCGCATCTCGCATGTCTATGAAGACGTGCCGTTCTCGCGCCAGTTTCTGCAGCACGGCGACGCGCGCAAGGTGAAGTCGGAGCCCGAGTTCATCCGCATGCGCGAAGAGGTGCTGGCCATCATCCACCAGAGGGAGGCCGTCCATGCCTGACCTGACCATCGCCGTGCCCGCGCCGGCATCCCACGTGCCGGCCCCTACCAAACCCGTCAAAAGCAAACCGCAGAAAACCAGCCGCTTCAAGGTGCCCGGCGAAGGCAGCAGCGTGGGCATCAGCGTTGTCACCGTGGTGCTGCTGATCGTGCTGTGGACCGCCGTGACCAACCTGGGCCTGGTCAAGCCGCTGTTCCTGCCGACGCCGCAGGCGGTGTTCCAGCAGTTCTACGAATACCTGACCGGCCAGGCCAACGACAAGCCGCTGTGGCAGCATTTCATGGCCAGCATGCTGCGGGTGTTCTCGGCCTTCATCCTGGCCTGTGTCACGGCCATTCCGCTCGGCATCGCCATGGGCATGTCGCGCGTGGTGCGCGGCATCTTCGACCCGCCGCTCGAGTTCTACCGCCCGCTGCCACCGCTGGCATATCTGCCGCTGATCATCATCTGGTTCGGCATCGACGAGACCCCCAAGGTGCTGCTGATCTTCCTCAGTTGCTTCGCCCCGCTGGCCCTGGCCGCGCGCTCGGGCATGCGCAGTGCATCGCAGGAACAGATCAACGCCGCCTACTCGATGGGCGCAACGTACATGCAGGTGATCCGCCACGTGATCCTGCCGTCGGCCATGCCCGACATCCTGATCGGCATGCGCATCGCCATCGGCTTCGGCTGGACCACGCTGGTGGCGGCCGAGATGGTGGCCGCCAACCTGGGCCTGGGCCAGATGGTGCTGAACGCGTCGAACTTCTTGCGCACCGACATCGTGATCATGGGCATCATCGTGATCGGCGTGGTGGCTTATCTGTTCGACCTGCTGATGCGCTGGGTCGAACGCAAGGTGGTGCCGTGGAAGGGCCGGATGTGAGCGCCGTGCGGCCGTAACGGGTCGCCTGCACAGCAGAAGCCGGCGCCTCGGTTCGGGCGAAATTGCGGCCCACGCGGCGCGACGCTCCGATAGAATTCCGCCGCACCATGAGCACACACTGGACGAACGGCTACGTGGCCGAAGTGGCCTATCCACACACCTACGTCGCGGAGCTGAATCCCCAACGTCTTCATCTGCCGTTCCTGCGGGCCGGGCTGGCGGTACCCGAGGTGCTGACGGCCTGCGAGCTCGGCTTCGGCCAGGGCTTGAGCGTCAACATCCACGCCGCCGCCTCCGGCGTGCGGTGGCATGGCAACGACTTCAATCCCGACCAGGCGCTGAATGCACGCGGACTCGCCGCGGCCTCCGGTGCCGGCGCCGCGCTGACGGACGAAGCCTTTGCCGACTTCTGCGCCCGCGACGACCTGCCCAATTTCGACTTCATCGGCCTGCACGGCGTGTGGAGCTGGATCTCGGACGACAACCGCGCCCATATCGTCGACTTCATCCGGCGCAAGCTGAACGTCGGCGGCGTGGTCTACCTGGGCTACAACACCCAGCCCGGATGGGCGGCCACGGTGCCCCTGCGCGAACTCATGACCCAGTACGTGCAGCGCATTGCCCCGCCTGGGCAGGGGCTGGGCAGCCGGATCGATGCCGCCCTGCTGTTCGTCGAGCAACTGCTGGCCACCGACCCGGAGTTCGCGCGTGTCAACCCCACGATGGCGCCGCTGGTGGCGTCGCTCAAAGGGCAGGACACGCACTACCTGGCGCACGAGTTTTTCAACAGCAGCTGGCGGCCCATGTCGTTTGCCGAAATGGCCGACGCACTGATGCCGGCCAAGCTCAGTTATGCCTGCTCGGCGCACCACGGGGTCGACTGGCTCGACCTGTCGCCGGCACAGCAGAGCTTGCTCGCCGGCATCGCCGACCCGGTGTTGCGTGAATCCGTGCGCGACTTCTGCGTGAACCAGCAGTTCCGCAAAGACTATTGGGTCAAGGGCGCGCGCCGGCTCAACCCCGTGGCCCATGACCAGGCCTTGCGCGCGCTGCGCGTGGTGCTGCTGACGCCGGCCCACGACATGGCCCGTTCCGTGGTCACATC
>JAQGMQ010000446.1 GCA_028292305.1 Rhodoferax sp. | reverse complement strand
CGTCGTGCCCGTCGACCGCGAGCTCGAACGCGGTGGTGACGCCGATGATGCCGGCGCCGATGACGGCGATCTTCATGCGGCCACCCCTGCATTCACCCGTGCGGAGGCCCGCAAACTCATTGACTTCATGCAACCCTTGTTATCTGGGCCGTAGCGGCCTCTTGCGCCTATTTTAAAGGGGCAGCAAGCTATGAAAACTGCAGCAGGGGCTCGATGTCGAGGGCCAGGTTGAGGATCGCGTCGTCGTGCATTGCGGCATGCCACAGCATCAGGCCCACCGGCAATTCGGCTGGCGTGTGGCAGGGCATCGAGATGGCGCAGCCGTCCAGCATGTTGACCGCGCTCGGGTTGCGCAGCAGCAAGGCGTTGACGCGGAAGAACGCGTCGTCGTGCGCCGGGTTGGGCGCGAGGTTGGCGATGGGCGGCGCGACGATCGGCACGGTGGGCGAGATCACGGCGTCGAAACCTTGCAGCGCCGAGGCCATGCGGGCGATCCAGTCGCGCCGCGCGGTGACCAGCTCGAAGTACTCGTAGGCGCGCATCTGCGCCCCGCGTTCGATGCGGGCCAGTACCCGCGGATCGTATTGGCCGCGCACACTGTCGCCGACGCTGATGAACCGGCGATGCCAGGCATAACTTTCGACCGCCGAAAATCCGCCGGTCGCCTGGATGGCGGCGAGTTCGCCGAGTTCGGCAAGCGGAATCTCGACCAGCGTCACGCCGGCCTGGCTCAGGCGCTGCAGGCTGCGGGCGAAGGCCTGGGCCACGGTGTGGTCGAGCGCGTCGAGCATCACCGTCCTGGCCACGGCCAGGCGGAGGCTGGGCAGCGGCCGGGCCTGCCGGGCCACGCGGGTGCCGCTCAGGATTTCATGGGCCAGCACGGCGTCGCGCACCGAGCGCGTCATGGCGCACACCGTGTCGAGCGTGGGTGACAGCGGCACGGTGCCGCCGGCCGGCACCAGGCGCGCCGTATTCTTGAAGCCGACGATGCCGTTCAACGCCGCCGGAACACGGATCGAGCCGCCGGTGTCGGAGCCCAGGCCGATGAAGGCCGCACCGGTGGCCACCGATACGGCAGCCCCCGACGACGAGCCGCCGGGCACGCGCGGCACGGCGTGGTCGGTGCCGGGGATGGGGCCGGGCGCCATGCCGTAGCGCCCATCCCAGGCCGCCGGTGTGCCGAAATGGGGGTTGATGCCCACGCCTGAAAACGCGAATTCCACCATGTTGGTGCGCGCGATCGGGTTGCCGCCGGCGGCCCTGAGGCGGGCCACGGCAGGGCTGTCGGCCAGTGCCGGCGCATCCGAGGCCAGGACCCGCGAGCCGGCGGCGGTGACTTGGCCCTCGATATCGAAGAGATCCTTCACCGAAAAACTTAGACCGCCCAGCGGCGTCGCGGCAATGCCCGGTTCGGCGGCGCGGCTGCGGGCCTGGTCGAACATCGGGCGCAGGAACACGTGCTGGCAGGCGCGTGACTGCGCGATGGCGATGGATTTTTCGATTTCGGCGGCGGGGCTGGTCGCAGCGGAAAGCAGATCTTCTTTGGTGGCGGTGAGGTCTTGGAGCATGTTCGAAGGAGTGCCTATGGTAGAATCCCGGGGTTTTGCTGATCAGTCGAAGGCAAGCCCGAATGCAAGCCCCGAAGGCAATCGCGAAAGCAAGCCCGAAAGCAAGCCGCAGTGTTCGGTGCGCCCCGCCTGGGAATGCAGTGAAACAAATCGCAAAGCAGTCCATTCAAGGTGTTGCATTTTTTGCGCCAGCCAGTCACCCCATCGGTTTTGAGAATGCCAGGGGTCTGGGTGGTGTATGCAAAATTGCAAAACGGACTGAATTTTAGACCCAACCTTTTGGAGTTACCCCCATGTCAGTCACTATGCGTGAAATGCTGGAAGCCGGCGTTCATTTCGGCCACCAGACCCGTTTCTGGAACCCCAAGATGGCTCCGTTCATCTTCGGCCACCGCAACAAGATCCACATCATCAATCTGGAAAAATCGCTGCCGATGTTCCAGGAAGCTGCCAAGTTCGTGAAGCAGCTGTCCGCCAACCGCGGCACCATCCTGATGGTCGGCACCAAGCGCCAGGCCCGCGACATCGTGGCCGGTGAAGCCGCCCGCGCCGGCGTGCCATTCGTCGATCAGCGCTGGCTCGGCGGCATGTTGACCAACTTCAAGACGGTCAAGACCTCGATCAAGCGCCTGAAGGACATGAAGACGCAACTCGAAGGTGGCCTCGACGCCATGAGCAAGAAAGAGCAACTCATGTTCGCTCGCGAAATGGCCAAGCTCGAAAAAGACATCGGCGGCATTCAGGACATGACCGCGCTGCCGGATGCGATTTTCGTGATCGACGTCGGCTACCACAAGATTGCCATTGCCGAAGCCAAGAAGCTCGGCATTCCGCTGATCGGCGTGGTCGACTCGAACCACTCGCCTGAAGGCATCGACTACGTGATTCCTGGCAACGACGACTCGTCCAAGGCCGTCACGCTGTACGCCCGCGGCATCGCCGACGCGATCATCGAAGGCCGCTCGAACGCGGTCAACGACGTGGTCAAGGCCGTGGCCGAAACCAGTGACGAATTTGTGGAAGTCAACGAGGCCGCGGCCTGATTTTCACGCTCCCGGCAGCGCGTTGCGACGCGATGAACCGGGGGCAAAAAGGAAAGCGGGGCCCTGGCCCCCTTTTTTTTAGTTTCAATTCAATGATTTGACGGAGAACACAATGACTGCAATTACCGCAAGCATGGTCGCTGAACTGCGCGGCAAGACCGACGCCCCGATGATGGAATGCAAGAAGGCGCTGACCGAAGCCGCCGGCGACATGGCCAAGGCCGAAGAGCTGCTGCGCGTCAAGCTGGGCAAAAATGCCGAAAGGGCTGCTTCGCGTGTCACCGCCGAAGGCGTCGTCACCAGCTACTTCGACGGCACCACTGGCGCGATTCTGGAAGTGAACTGCCAGACCGACTTCGTGACCAAAAACGACAGCTTCCTGGCCATGGCCCGTGCCGCAGTCGAACTGATCGCCAAGCACAACCCTGCCGATGTGGCTGCCCTGGGCGCACTGCCCTACGCGCAGGACGGTTTCGGCCCCACGCTGGAAGACGTGCGCAAGGGCCTGGTCGGCAAGATCGGCGAGAACATGAGCTTTCGCCGCTTCAAATACTTCGCCGGTTCCAAGCTGGCCGGCTACCTGCATGGCACAGGCATTGGTGTGGTGGTTGAGTTCGAAGGCGACGACACCGCTGCCAAGGACGTGGCCATGCACATCGCTGCCATGAAGCCCGTAGCCCTGACCAGCGCCGAAGTACCGGCTGAGCTCATTGCGAAGGAACGCTCGGTGGCTGCAGCCAAGGCTGAAGAAGACAAGAAGGTTGCCGTGGCCGCTGGCAAGCCTGTGCAGTCCGATGAAATCGTGACCAAGCGCATCGAAGGCGGTGTGCAGAAGTACCTGAAGGAAGTCTCGCTGTACAACCAGTCTTTCGTGAAGAACGACAAGCAAACCGTGGAGCAAATGCTCAAGGCTGCTGGCACCACGGTCAAGGGCTTCACGCTGTACGTGGTCGGCGAAGGCATCGAGAAGAAGGTCGACGACTTCGCCGCCGAAGTGGCTGCGCAGGTGGCCGCCGCTTCCAAGGCTTCGGCCTGATTCTTCCAGATACGTTCTGACCACTCCGCTGCGCATTTGCCGATAGTTTTGCCGATACCATTCCTCCCTTCTTCCATCCTGTTTCACCGCCTCAAGGAGTCTTCATGACCATCGCCAAGCCAGCCCACAAGCGTATCTTGCTCAAGCTGTCCGGCGAGGCCCTGATGGGCGACGACCAGTTCGGTATCAACCGCGAAACCATCGTGCGCATGGTGGAGGAGGTGGCTGAGGTCACCCGCCTCGGCGTGGAGGTGGCGGTGGTGATCGGCGGCGGCAACATCTTTCGCGGCGTGGCCGGCGGCTCGACCGGTATCGACCGGGCCACGGCCGATTACATGGGCATGCTGGCCACCGTGATGAACGCGCTGGCCCTGGCCGACACCATGAACAAGGCGGGCCTGGTGGCGCGCGTGATGTCGGCCATCGCCATCGAACAGGTGGTCGAACCCTACGTGCGCCCCAAGGCGCTGCAGTACCTGGAAGAGGGCAAGGTGGTGGTGTTTGCGGCGGGCACGGGCAACCCGTTTTTCACCACCGACACGGCTGCCGCGTTGCGCGGTGCCGAGATCGGCGCCGAAGTGGTGCTCAAGGCAACCAAGGTCGATGGTGTCTATACTGCCGACCCGAAGCTTGATCCGACCGCCACGCGCTACACCAAACTCTCGTTCGACGAAGCCATGTCGCGCAATCTGGGCATCATGGACGCAACCGCCTTCGCGTTGTGCCGTGACCAGAAGCTGCCGATCAAGGTCTTCTCGATTTTCAAGCATGGCGCGCTCAAACGCGTGGTCATGGGCGAAGACGAAGGCACGCTGGTGTATGCGTGATCTGTGCCTGAACCCGTCCGGACCCGCTTGCCGCAACCGATGACGCCTGCGCCCACCCCTGGTGGGCGGGC
>JAQGMQ010000808.1 GCA_028292305.1 Rhodoferax sp. | reverse complement strand
CGGTGCGGGAAGAATGGTGCCATGCCCTTTTCTCGAACCCCCGCCCTGTTGCGCCGACGCGGCCTCCTCGGCGCCGCTGCCGCTGCCGCCGCGGGGGCGCTGCCGGCGTGGTCGCAGCCGGGGTCAGCCACCTGGAGCCCCGCCATGCCCACACGTCCCATTCCCTCTACCGGCGAGGCGCTGCCCACCGTCGGTTGCGGCACCTACATCGGCTTCGACGTGGCGCCCGGCAGCCCCGGTGCGCAGCAACTGCCGGCGGTGCTCGAAACCCTGTTCGCCGCTGGCGGTTCGGTGATCGACAGCTCACCGATGTACGGCCGCGCCGAAGCCGTCACCGGCCAGCTGCTGGCCACGGCGCAGAACCGCGACAAGGCCTTCATCGCCACCAAGGTCTGGACCAGCGGGCGCGGGGCCGGCATCGGCCAGATGGAGCAGTCGTTCGAGCGGCTGCGCACGGCCCGCATCGATCTGATGCAGGTGCACAACCTGGTCGACTGGCGCACCCACCTGGCCACGCTGCGCGGCTGGAAGGAAGCCGGCCGTGTGCGCTACATCGGCATCACCCACTACACCGCGTCGGCCTATGCCGAGGTCGAGGCCGTGCTGCGCGCCGAGAAGCTCGATTTTCTGCAGATCAACTATGCCCTGGACGACCGCACCGCTGCCGACCGCCTGCTGCCGCTGGCCCAGGAACGCGGTGTGGCGGTGATCGTGAACCAGCCGTTCGGCGGTGGTGGCTTGTTGAGGAAGCTGCGCAGTCAACCGCTGCCGACTTGGGCCAGCGAGATCGATTGCACCAGCTGGGCACAGCTGTTGTTGAAGTTCACGCTGGCGCATCCGGCGGTGACGTGTGTGATCCCGGGCACGAGCCGGGCGGAGCACATGCGCGACAACGTGGGGGCGGGGAATGGGCGGATTCCGGACCTGGAATTCTGGCGGACGCATGTGGGGTTGGTGGGTGGGTGAGCCGGGTTTGACGCGATTGACACCCTCACCCTAGCCCTCTCCCGCACGCGGTAGAGGGGACAAGGCAGGGGCGGGCCGACTGATTTCTGCCTCTCCCGCGTGCGGGAACGGTTGGGGCGAGGGTGATGCAACCAGGCCCGCGCTGTCTTGCTCCTTCCCCCGCCGGGGGAAGGTCGGGATGGGGGAACGGCGCTCGATGTTGCCCACGGCGCGTGCCGTCAACAGCCTGCCCCACCCCGGCCCTCCCCCGGCGGGGGAGGGAGTGACAGCCAAGCCGCACGCCTCACCGGTTCGTATAACTCGCGTTCCCCAACCCCGTCCCCACCGTCAACACGCCCCAGCGTTTCACGTCGCTCGTGAACGGCAGCTCCGACAAGCCCTGCACCACCGCGTCGTTGTGCAGCAGCACGCGCGTCTCTTCGCCGTGCACTTGCGGAATCTTCTCGCGCAGCGCGGTCGGCAGATGGAAGGTGGGGCTTTCCCAATCGCCCGGCAGGTTCTGTGTGCCGGCCGCGATGGCGCCGTCTTTCAGCACCACGCCGGGGCAGGCCACGCCGATGAATGGCGCCAGCCGGATCTCCTTGCGTTTGGCATAGGCGGCCAGCTTCTCCAGCATCTCGGCGATGCCGTCGATCACGTGCACGCGGCGGGTCGCGTCCTCGTCTTCGGCATGGCTCCATTTCTCGCGCTGCACCACCTCGGCGCGGCTCAGGTCGGGCGCCAGGTCGCGGTTGGGCCGCACGATGCCGCAGCGCACATTGGTGCCGCCGATGTCCACCGCCAGCATCGCGTCGAAGCCGCGCAGCACGTTGGCCGGCACCACGTGCACCCAGCCGATCAGGCCGCCTTCGTCAGGGTGGTGGTGCAGCCGGCGAATGTCGATGCGCAGCTTGTCTTTCTTGAGCAGTTCGGCGGTGCGGGCGATGGCCAGCTCGCCGACATCGCTCTGCTGGAACCCGCCGCCGACGATGATGCGCTGCACGCCCTGCCACTTCTTGTGCTTGAGGAAGGTCTCTGCCACATGCGCCAGCTGGTGCGCAAAGTCTTCCACCGCCACGCGGATGGTGTCGGCGGCGTCTGCGTTTTCATGCAGCAGCACGTCGAGCCGCTTCTTGCCCAGCTCGCCCGCGGACGCTGTGCCCATCGGGTCGTCGCCGCCGTGCATGGCCTTGAACTGCTTGCGCCAGCCGTCCAGGGTGTGGCAGAACGCCGTGCGGCTGGCGCGGTCGCCGACGAAGTGCTCGCCGTCGGCTTCGCGTAGCTCGAGGCTGTAGCTGTCGACCGTCAATGCGGGCAGCGCCAGGCTGCCATGGATGTCGCTGTGAAAGGCCGGGGCGGGAGGCTGGGCGGGCATGGGCATGCGTCGGTTGAAGAGGAACCCCATCGTGGCATGGCACCGCCAACGGACCAGCGGCAAAACCCGCAGCCTGCCGTCAGCCAACACCTCATCCGCAAGACTATTTGACGCGCTGCTTGTCCAGCTTGCGCGCCAGGGTGCGGCGGTGCATGCCCAGGCGGCGCGCGGTCTCCGAAATGTTGAATCCGGTCTCGGCCAGGGTCTCGTGGATGCGTTCCCACTCCAGGGTCTTGAGCGAGGTGGCGCGGTTGGTGAGTTCGATGTCGCCCGCACCGGCCACGTGTTTGAACGCGGCTTCGATGTCGTCGGTGTTGGACGGCTTGGCCAGGTAGTGGCAGGCGCCGAGCTTGATGGCTTCGACCGCCGTGGCGATGCTGGCGAAGCCGGTGAGCACCACGATCAGCATCGCGTCGTTGTGGGTGTGGAGCGTTTGCACGCAGGCCAGGCCCGAGGCATCGCCATTGAGCTTCAGGTCGACCACGGCATAGTCGGGCGTGTGGGTCTTCAGCAGCTCGGCCACCTCGCCCAGGCTGGCCGCGAGCAGCACGGTGTAGTCGCGGCGTTCGAACGAACGGCCGAGGGTGCGCGCGAAGGCGGCATCGTCTTCGACGATCAGCAGCAGACGCGCGGTTTCAGTGTCTGGCGGGGCTGGCATGGCGTTCCTCGGTGGCGGGCGCATCGGCCAGGTCCAGCGCCGATGACTTGCCCCATTGTGCGGGCGCTTCGGTTTCGTCGTTGTCGTCCAGAGGCTCGAGCGTGATCGCCTCCAGCGGCAGCGTGAGCGTGACCGCCGCGCCGCCTTCGGGCCGATTGTGCGCCGCCACCGTGCCGCCGAGCGTGCGGGCCACGTTCACTACCAGGAACAGGCCGAGTCCGCTGCCCGGCCGGCCCTTGCTCGACTGGTAGGGCTTGCCGATCTGCGCCAGCATGGCCGGCGCGAAACCCGGGCCTTCGTCGGTGACGCTGAGCGTCAGCGCCAGGTCGTCGCGGGCCACCACCAGCCGCGTCCAGCGCGGCGAGGCTTCGAGCGCGTTGTCGAGAACGTTGCACACCATCTGCTTCAGCGCCGAATCCGACACCATGGGCAGGTCGTGCGCGATGCGGTTCTCATAGCTGAAGCGCACCACCGGCCGCGTGGCGCGCCATTCCTGGGCCAGCTCGTCCATGAAGCGGCACAGCGTGGTCTCCACCGAGGATTCGCCGCGCGCCTCGCCGGCCGACAGCAGGATGCCGCTGACGATGCTCTTGCAGCGCTGGATCTGCGCCTGCATTTCGTTCACCTCCTGGTGCAGCTCGGGGTCGCTGGTGAAGAACGGCATGCGGCCCCAGTCGCCCAGGATCACCGCCAGCGTGGCCAGCGGCGTGCCGAGTTCATGCGCCGCGCCCGAGGCCAGCAGGCCCATGCGCACGATGTGTTCTTCCTCGGCGGCACGCTGGCGCAGATCGGCCAGGTGGGCGTCGCGTTCGCGCAGGTTGCGCCCGATGCGGGTGATGAAGATCACCAGCAGCGCCGCGTTCAGCGCGAAGCAGATCAGCATGCCCTGGATGTAGGGGCTGGCCAGGCCGCGGTCGTGGTCGGGCGGCAGGGCCAGCGGCCGGCCGAACATGGCCAGGCCCGCCACGCAGACGGCGGTGATGGCGACCATGGTCCAGGTCGACCAGGCCTTCAGCAGCACCGCGGCCAGGGTCACCTGCAGCAGGTACAAGAAGACGAACGGGTTGGTGGCGCCGCCGCTCAAATACAGCTGGGCGGTGAGCATGCCCACGTCGACCAGCAGGGCCACGAACAACTCGGCGTTGCGCACATTGCGGTGGCGGCGCCATCGCACCTGGCTGGCCACGTTGAAGGCGATCAGCACCGCCAGCAGCGTCAGCATGGCCTCCAGCGGCAGATGGATGCCGAAGCCGAAGTGCACCACGGCGATGGTGACCAGCTGCCCGTACGCGGCGATCCAGCGCAGCTGGATCAGCTGCTGCATGTTCTTCAGGCCGGTGTCGTCGTTGAAGGCGGCAAAGGGCTTTGCCGGACCGGTGGCGTTCGGGGCACCGGCGGCGTTCACGGCTTCAATCAAAAGTGGCATCGACGCGCCCTCCATCGGCGCCGAGCGTATTTTCGCGCGATCGGCTTGGATGTTCAGCGTGGATGTTCAGCATGACCGTTCAGCGCTGCCGGTCCGCGCGCACGAAACGCCAGGCCCCGCCGACCACCATCAGCGCCAGCGCAAACCAGGTCAATGCATAGACCAGGTGGTTGTCGGGGAAGGCGATCACCGTCAGGCCGCCCACGGGTTCCGTCGCCGGGGCGTTCGCCACAGCCGCGGCATCGATGAAGTAGGGCGCCGTATTGGCCAGGCCGCGGGCCGTGGCAATGGCCGCCACGTCGCGCGAGAACCAGCGGTCGGCCGCGGCGTCGTTGCTGCGCAGGAAGGCGCCGTAGGGCTCGGTGATGCGCAAAAGTCCGCTCAGGTTGACATCGCCCCTGGGCTCGCTGGCCTGGCGGCTGGCGCGGCTGCCAGCCTCCGCCGGCACGAAGCCGCGGTTGACCAGCACGGTGGTGCCGTCGGCGCTCTGCAGCGGCGTCAACACCCAGAAGCCGCTGCCGAGTTTGGTCACGGCCTGCACCAGGGTTTCCTTGTCGTGCAGGAAGTGCCCGCTCACGGCCACGCGCCTGTATTCGTCGTCGGCCACGTTGACCTTGGGCCAGTCGGCCGGGCCGGGCGCGGCAACGGGCGCGGCCTGCACGCGCTGGTCGACGCGGGCCACCAGTTCGTGTTTCCACGCGCGGCGCTCGATCTGCCAGCCACCCAGCGAGATGAAGCTCGCGAACAGCATCGCGCCGGCCAGCGCAATGACAAACGCGGCGACCCTGGAGCGGGGTCGCCGCGTTGTGCCGAAGACCTCGTCGTTGTCGTCAGCCACTACGGCATGTTCTTCATTTCATGCGCCGACGGCGGCATCATGTTGGTGTTGAGGTGGTACATGACCCAGATCGAGCCGCTGAGCGTGATCACCACCAGCACGATGGTGAAGATCAGCGCCAGCATCGACCAGCCGCCTTCGACCTTGGTATTCATGTGCAGGAAGTAGATCATGTGGACCACGATCTGGATCGCCGCCAGGCCCAGGATCACCAGCGCCGTGGTGCTGGGCTTGTCGAAGACCTTGCCCATCACCAGCCAGAACGGAACCACCGTGAGGATCACCGCCAGCACGAAGCCGGTCATGTAGCCCTTGAAGGTGCTGTGCGGGCCTTCGCCGTCGCCGTGGCCGTGGCCGTGGTCGTCATGCCCATGGCCGTGGTCACGGCCGTGGCCTTCCTTGTCGTAGTGAACTGTCATGCCAGAGACCCCATGAGGTAGACGAAGGTGAAAACGCCGATCCAGACCACGTCCAGAAAGTGCCAGAACATCGACAGGCACTTCAGGCGGCGGCGGTTCTCGGCGATCAGGCCGCCGCGGCTCACCTGCACCATCAGCGTGATGAGCCAGATGATGCCGAAGGTGACGTGCAGGCCGTGGGTGCCGACCAGCGTAAAGAACGACGACAGGAAGGCACTGCGCTGCGGCACCGCGCCCTCGTGGATCAGGTGGGCGAACTCATACAGCTCGAGGCCGATGAAGGCCGCACCGAACAGCCCGGTGATGGCCAGCCAGACCAGCGTGCCCTTGACGCGGTTGCGCTGCATCTCCAGCATGGCAAAGCCATAGGTGATGGACGAGAAAAGCAGCATCGAGGTGTTGACCGCCACCAGCTTCAGGTCGAACAGGTCGGCGCCCGAGGGACCGGCCGCGTAGCTGCGGCCCAGCACCGCGTGCACCGCGAACAGCACCGCGAAGATCAGGCAGTCGCTCATCAGGTAGAGCCAGAACCCGAGCAGGGTGCCGTTCTCCACATGGGTCTCTTCGGGCACGTAGAAGCGCAGGTTGTCGGGCGCGTCCACGCCCTTTGCTTCCAGGCCCGATGGCGCGTGGGCGTGCGCCGGGTTCATCTTGCCCGTGGGTGAAAGGGCCGGGGAGGGGAGCGTGGTATCAGACATGGGCGGCCAGCATGCGGGTGCGTTCACCTTCGATGCGGACGACTTCGTCCGCGCCGATGTGGAAGTCGCGCTTGTAGTTGAAGGTGTGGGCGATCGCCACCACGATGAGCAGCGCGAACGACAGCGCGGCCGGCAGCCACATGTGCCAGATCATCGCGAAGCCGAAGGCCGTGCTCAGGCCGGCCAGGATGATGCCGGCGCCGGTGTTCTTGGGCATGTGGATCGGGATGAAGCCCGACACCGGCCGCTTGTAGCCGCGCTTCTTCATGTCGTAGAAGGCATCGTTGTCGTGGATCTGCGGCGTGAACGCGAAGTTGTACGACGGTGGTGGCGACGAGGTCGACCAGTCCAGCGTGCGGCCGTTCCACGGGTCGCCGGTGTGGTCGCGCAGGGCTTCGCGGTTCTTCCAGGTGACGAAGAACTGCACCAGCATGGCGCCGATACCGAGTGCGATCAGCACCGCGCCGAAGGCGGCGATCTGGAACCAGATCTGCAGCGACATGTCCTCCAGGTGATTCAGGCGGCGCGTCACGCCCATGAGGCCGAGCACATACAGCGGCCCGAACGCCACCCAGAAGCCGACCAGCCAGAACCAGAACGACAGCTTGCCCCAGAAGTCGTCGAGCTTGAAGCCGAAGGCTTTGGGGAACCAGTAGTTGATGCCCGCCAGCAGCCCGAACAGCACGCCGCCGATGATCACGTTGTGGAAGTGAGCGATGAGGAACAGGCTGTTGTGCAGCACGAAGTCGGC
>JAQGMQ010000789.1 GCA_028292305.1 Rhodoferax sp. | reverse complement strand
CAAGGCTTCAGCGTGTCGCGCCGCTCGGCCTGGGGCGCTTCGCCTGTGCCGGCCGAGGTCTGGGTGGGCGATTCACTGGGCGAGATGGCGCTGTATTACGGCCTGGCCGACATCGCGCTGCTGGGTGGCAGCTTCCTGCCGCTGGGTGGCCAGAATCTCATCGAGGCCGCGGCCTGCGGCTGCCCGGTGCTGATAGGGCCTTCGACCTTCAACTTTGCCGAAGCCGCCGAGTTGTCGGAGGCTGCGGGTGCCGCGATCCGCGTGACCGACATGGCCCATGCGGTGCAGACCGCGCTGAGCCTGCTCAATGATGCGCCAGCGCTGGGCCGCGCAGCTGAAGCCGGGCCGCGTTTTGCACAGGCCCACCGGGGGGCGGCGATGAAGACCGCGTCGGCGATCGCTGACTTGCTGGAAGCCGGCGCGCCAGCCAGCTAATGTGCGTGTCGCGCCACTGGCGGCGTTGCGCGTGCAGCCGGTTGATTGGGCGCTGACGGCGGCGCGCCCGGGCCACCGCGCAACAACCGCAAGCCGTTGGCCACCACCAGCAGGCTCGCGCCCATGTCGGCGAACACGGCCATCCACATGCTGGCCTGGCCGAAGATTGCCAGCCCGAAGAAGACGACCTTGATGCCCAGCGCGATCACGATGTTCTGCACCAGCACGGTGTGCGTGCGCCGCGAGAACGCGATGGTGGTGGCCACGCGGCGCAGGTCGTCGGTCATGATCACCACGTCGGCGGCTTCCATGGCGATGTCGGTGCCGGCGCCGCCCATGGCAAAGCCGATGTCGGCCTGGGCCAGCGCCGGTGCGTCGTTGATGCCGTCGCCGGCCATGGCGGTGGGGCCGTAGCGGCGCTGCAGGTCGCGCAGCGCATCGAGTTTGTCTTCGGGCAGCAATTGGCCACGTGCATCGGCGATGCCGGCCTGCTGGGCCACGTGGCGTGCGGTGGCGGCGTTGTCGCCGGTCAGCATCACCGGCGTCACGCCCATGGCCAGCAACTCGGCCACGGCCGCGGCCGACGAGGCGCGGATGGTGTCGGCCACGGCGAACACGGCCAGGGCCACGCCGCCAGCTGTCAGCAGGCTCACGGAATGCCCGGCGGCCTCAAAAGCGGCGCGGTGGGTGTCGGGCGGCGCATCCGGGTCGGTCAACAGCCGTTGATTACCGAGCGCAAACAGCGTGCCGCGCAGCCGGCCCTGCACGCCGCGGCCGGGCAGGGCGGTGAATTCATCCACTGTTTCATTCGCTACGGCCAGGCCTTGGGTAATGGCCTTCGACACCGGGTGGTCGGACCGCGCGGCCAGGCTGGCGGCGATGGCGGCCAGGTCGTCACGCGACCAGCTTGCGACACCGTGGGTCGAATCAGCCGGCTGCCAGTCGACCAGCCGCGGCTTGCCCTCGGTCAGCGTGCCGGTCTTGTCGAGGGCGATCGCCTTCAGCTTGCGCGCCTCCTCCAGGTAGACGCCGCCCTTCACCAGAATGCCGCGCCGAGCCAACGCCGTGAGACCGCTGACCACCGTCACCGGCGTGGCGATCACCAGCGCACACGGGCAGGCGATGACCAGCAGCACCAGCGCCTTGTACAGCGCCGCCGCCCAGGCCCAGCCGAAGAACAGCGGCGGCACGACGGCCACCGCCAGCGCCAGCACGAACACGGCCGGCGTGTAGACGGCCGCAAAACGGTCGACGAAGCGCTGGGTCGGCGCGCGGCTGCCCTGGGCTTCTTCGACCGCGTGGATGATGCGGGCCAGCGTCGAATTGCCGGCCTCGGCCGTCACGCGGAACTCGAGCCCGCCCGAGGTGTTGACGGTGCCCGCGAAGACCGGGTCGCCCGCGGCTTTCTCCACCGGAATGCTTTCGCCGGTGACGGCCGACTGGTCGATGGCGCTCTGGCCGGCCGTCACGGTGCCGTCCAGCGCGATGCGCTCCCCGGGCTTGACCCGCACCACGTCGCCGAGTGCCACCGACTTGGCCGGCGTGGCGCGCCAGCTGCCGTCGGCCTGCTGCACCTCGGCCGATTCGGGGGCGAGCGACAGCAGGCCCTGGATGGCGTTGCGCGCGCCGTCCACGGCCCGGGCTTCGATCATTTCGGCAATCGCGTACAGCGCCATCACCATGGCCGCCTCGGGCCATTCGCCGAGCAGGAAAGCGCCTGTGACGGCCACGGCCATCAGCGCGTTGATGTTCAGGCGCAGGTGGCGCAGCGCGGCCAGGCCTTTCTGGTAGGTTTCGACGCCCGACAGCCAGATCGCCACGGCCGCCAGCGCCATGCCGGCCAGCTTCCAGGCCGTGGTGTCGGGGGCGAAGAAGGACACGGCCTCGGCGGCGATGGCCAGGCTCAACGCAGCGGCCAGCCGTGGCAAGCCACCCGCCATGCCGGCGCCGTGTTCGTGCAGGTGCGCACCCTCGCCATCGGCCGCCTCGCTGCTCTGCGGCTGCGGGTCGTAGCCGGCCTTGCGGATCGCCGCAAGCGCGCCGGGCAGGGCGTCAGCGGCGGCGTCGATGACCAGCGTTCGCGCGCCCAGATGGAAACGCAGGCTGCGGATGCCGGCCAGCGGCTCGAGCGCGCGGCGGATGTCGGATTCTTCGGCGGCGCAGTCCATGGTGGCGATGCGGAACGACCGACCACGTTCGCCTGCCGCGGGGCGGAACAGGACCGGTTCAGGCGCGCAGCAGTCGGCGCCGTGGTCGTGGTGATGCGTGTCCACGGTCGCGTGATCGTGATCGTGTCCCGCGTGGTCGTGTGCAGGTGTGGGTGCCTGGGCGCTCGGCGCGGGGCTGTTGTTCGACGTAGGGCTCATAGGGTTTTGATTGGAAACCCTGAAGTCGCTAGAGGGTCAAGGCCTACACTCGGGTGTGGTTTCTGGCGCTGCTGGTGTTGGTGGCGCCGCGACCCGGAACGGAGCAAGAACCCATGCGCATCAAGGACCTGAGCCAGGCCACCGGGGTGGAGGTCGAGACCATCCGCTTCTACGAAAAGGAAGGCCTGCTGCCCGCGCCGGCCCGTAGCGACAACGGCTACCGCGTGTACACGCCGGCACACCTCGAACGGCTGGCTTTCGTGCGGCATTGCCGTGCGCTCGACATGCCGCTGGTCGACGTGAAGCGCCTGCTCGACCTGACCGACGCACCCGCCGGCGACTGCGACGACGTCGACCGCCTCGTCGACGCCCAGCTGGCCCGGGTGCGGGCGCGGCTGCAAAGCATGCGCGCGCTTGAAAAACAGCTGGTGCAACTGCGCTCGTTGTGCAGCGGCGAACACAGCCACGGCGAGTGCGGCATCCTGCACGAATTGGTCTCTGCCGCGCACGGCGAAGCCTGTGCCTGCCACCCGGTCGACTGACAAGTGTCGGGCGCGCGTCCTGCGACGCATGCGCCCAAGCGTGCATTAAGTCGCAGCGTTTGGCGGTGCAAGTCAGCCGGCCGTGACTTTGTGCCGGTGTGTACCAAGCCGGTCGACGGAAGATGGCGGTTGTCCGATCAACCACCGTTAATTCTTCAAAGTCCGCCATGCCCCGCTTCGCGTTTCGTGTGTTGTCCAGCCTGCTGTTGGCCGTTTCCGCCACCGTTTCCATCACCGCCCACGCCGCCCCCGTCGGCCTCGGCATCGCCGGCGACTTCAATCTGTTCAGCCTGAAGAACGTCACCGTCTCTGGCGGCAACATCCAGGGCGCCGTGGCCGCCGCAGGCAACCTGACATCGTCGAACAACAGCATCAACAACGGCAAGGACGCCTATGCCGGCAATGCGGTTGTGGTGGGCGGCAACCTGACGGCCAAGGGCGGCTCGATCAACAACGGCAATGGGTATGTGGGCGGCACGACCAGCTTGTCCAGTTTCGGGTTCAGCGGCAAATGGACTGGCGGCACATCGCCGGTGGTCTTCGCCGACCAGGCCGCGCAGCTGAAGCAGCTGTCGACGTCGCTGGCCGGCCTGGCGACCACGGGCAGCTCGGCCATCCAGTGGGGTGGCATGGCCTTCCTGGGCAGCGACAGCGCGGTCGAGATTTTCGACATCTCGGGCAGCGACCTGGCCTCGGTGAACTGGTCGTCGATGAGCCACCTGGCGGCCAACAGCACGGTCATCCTGAACATCAGCGGCAAGACGGCCGGGCTGCAGGGCGGCTTGACCAACGGCTTTGCCAATTACAACGTGTTGTTCAACTTCTTCGAAGCCACCACGCTGAACTTCAGCAATGTGGAAGTCTTCGGCAGCGTGCTGGCACCTCTGGCCACCGTGACCGGCGGCAGCGGCCAGATCGACGGCAACGTGGTGGTGGGCGACTGGAATTCGAACCTCACCCTGAGCAACAGCCGCGACTTCGACACCATCGAGGTCAAGCAGTTCGCGCTGCCCGCCGCCGCCTCCGCCGGCCGCGACGTTGCGCAAGCC
Source organism: Rhodoferax sp. (assembly GCA_028292305.1). Taxonomy (GTDB): domain Bacteria; phylum Pseudomonadota; class Gammaproteobacteria; order Burkholderiales; family Burkholderiaceae_C; genus Rhodoferax_B. Next base: position 206 of record JAQGMQ010000789.1, on the reverse strand, counting down.
GTTCCTGAACCCGCGGGCTTCGCGCTGTTTGCCACGGCCCTGGCGCTGCTGGCCTGGTCATCGCGTCAAAAACCGGCCCGCCGCCAGGTTTTATGACTGCCAGCAACGCAGAACGTGTGAAGAGATCGTAGTGAGCGGGCCCAGGTCGCGTCGAGGACCGGAGCCGTACGCTTGTACGGCGAGGACCGACGATGCGAGATCGGCCC
>JAQGMQ010000763.1 GCA_028292305.1 Rhodoferax sp. | reverse complement strand
AGCATCATGCCTTCGACGCCCAGGCCACGCGCGGCTTCCCGCTGGCGCGCCAGATCCTCCCAGCTGTCGCCCGAGATCAGCGGGCTCGGGCGCAGCGTGGGGTGGTTCATCTCCTCCACCAGCACATCGAGGTGGGCACGGCGCAGCGACTGCGGCTCGCCGCGCAGGTCGTGGCCCTGCCATTCCAGCAGGTCATAGGCGAGCAGCACCACCGGCATGTCTTTCAGGATCTTCGCGCCAAGTGTCTTGCGGCCGATGCGGGTCTGCAGGTCGGCGAACGGCTGCACCCGGCCCGGGTCGCCACGCCAGACCACGATCTCGCCATCGAGCACCGTGCCGTCGGGCAGCGCATCGGCCATGGCCTGCAGCTCGGGGAAGCGGTCGGTCACCAGCTCTTCACCGCGCGACCAGACCCAGCTCTGCCCCGCGCGGCGCACCACCTGTGCGCGGATGCCGTCCCACTTCCATTCGACGAGCCACTGCGACGGGGGGCCGAGCAGCGCGTCGAACTGGTCCACCGCCACGTTGAACGGATGCGCCAGGAAGAACGGATACGGCTGGCCACTGGTCTTCTGGTTCTGCTCGCCCGTGCTCTCAGGGGCGATGAGCGCGGCATAGTCGCCGGCCGTAGGCTGCCCCGTGATGTGGGTGTAGCCCATCAGCCGCTGGGCCACCCGCTTGGCGTCGATGCCGGCCACGGCCGCAAGTGCCTGCGTGACCTGCAGCCGCGAGACGCCGACGCGGAAGCTGCCCGTCATCAGCTTGAAATAGACCAGGCGCTCGTCGACCGCCAGCTGGCGCCACTGCGTCTGCAGCGTGGCGGCCAGGTTCTCAGGCGAAGCCTGACCCAGCGCGCGCAAGGGCAACAACTGCTGCTCGATCCAGACCGCCAGGCCCAGGTCGTGTTGCGCGGTGGGGGGCGGCAGCAGCAGGGCGATGGTTTCGGCCAGATCACCCACGGCCTCGTAGCTCTCGTCGAACAACCATTCAGGCAGGCCGGCAGCCTGCTGCGCCAGTGCACGCAGCACTTTGGTCGGCACCAGTTGACGTGGCTTGCCACCGGCCAGGAAGTACACCGCCCAGGCCGCGTCCTGCGGGGCGGCGGCCTGCAGGTAGCGCTGCAGCGCGGCCTGTTTGGCCAGGCTCGAGGTGGTGGCGTCGAGTTCGCGGTAGAGCGCGGCGAAGGCTTTCATGCGGGCTCGGCCTGGTCGTCTGTGTCGGCCGCCGGCCCCCACCCCGGCCCTCCCCCGGGAGGGGAGGGAGACAAGTCATCGGCTGTTGCCCTGGAGGTTGCCCCTCCCCCGGGAGGGGAGGAAGACAAGTCGTCGGCTGTTGCCCTGGAGGTTGCCCCTCCCCCGGGAGGGGAGGGAGACAAGTCATCGGCTGTTGCCCTGGAAGTTGCCCCTCCCCCGGGAGGGGAGGAAGACAAGTCATCGGCTGTTGCCCTGGAAGTTGCCCCTCCCCCGGGAGGGGAGGGAGACAAGTCATCGGCTGCTGCTCTGGAGGTTGCCCCTCCCCCTTCCGGGGGGAGGTCGGGAGGGGGGCTTTCCCCGCTCGCGCCGTTTGAAAGAACGTCGGCGGGGGGGCTGTTCGCGTCCGCCACATCCTCGTCCCCATACTCCGTCTTGAACCCCTGCGCCTGCAGCCCGTTTTCCGTCAACCAGCGCACCAGCACCGCCACGCTGCCGTGCGTCACGAACACCCGTTCCGCACCGGTGCCCTTGATCGCCTTCTGCAGCCCCGGCCAGTCGGCGTGGTCACTCATCACGAAGCCGCGGTCCACACCCCGGCGCCGCCGTGTGCCGCGCAGCTGCATCCAGCCGCTGGCAAACGCGTCCGAATAGTTGCCGAAGCGCCGCATCCAGGGCGTGCCCTGGGCCGACGGCGGGGCCAGCACCAGCGCGCGCTTCAACAGCTGAGGACTTACCTCGGGATCGGTGACGCGCAGCGTGGGCGGCAACGCCACGCCGGCCGCGCGGTACACCGCGTTCAACGGCTCGACCGCGCCGTGCACCACGATCGGCCCGATGCTGGCGTCTACGCCATGCAGGATGCGCTGCGCCTTGCCGAAGGCATAACACAGCAGCACCGAAGCCCGGCCCTCGTCGGCGTTGCGACGCCACCAGTCGTTGATCTCGGCAAACAGCACCGGCTGCGTCGGCCAGCGGTAGATCGGCAGGCCGAAGGTCGATTCGGTGATGAAGGTATGGCAGGACACGGGCTCGAACGGCGCGCAGGTGCCGTCGGGTTCGGTCTTGTAGTCGCCCGAGGCCACCCATACCTCGCCGCGGTATTCGAGCCGCACCTGGGCCGAGCCGAGCACGTGGCCGGCCGGGTGCAGCGACAGCTTCACGCCGTGGTGGTCGATGGCGGCGCCGTAGTCCAGCGTCTGCAGGTGGATATCGGCACCCAGGCGCGTGCGCAAGGTGCCCTCGCTGAGCGTGTGCGCCAGGTAATGCGCATGGCCGGTGCGGGCGTGGTCCGAATGGGCATGGGTGATGACCGCGCGCTCGACCGGCCGCCACGGGTCGATGTAGAAATCGCCCGGCGGGCAATACAGGCCTTCGGGCCGGGCGATGATCAAGTCCGTGGGGTCCATGGGGTCGGGCGGTGGTGGCAGCAACCGATGCTAGCCACATCGATGGGCGTGCGCTGCAAAGTCGGGCCGCGAACGCCCGTGGGCCGGGGCCTACAGCGGCCGCCACAGCGCTTGCCGCATGCGCCTTGGCCGCCTAACATCCAGCGGCATTCGTTTTTCAACGCAACCGTCTCATGCCTGGCCACAGCCGCGATCTCAACCGATGACCACCGACCCCGCCAAAGGCGCACTGTTGCGCGCGCAGTACGAAGCCGCCGTGGCCGCGCTGGCGCACGGGGCGGGCCAGCAACTGGCCGCGGGTGTGGACGAAGCCGACGTGGCACGCTGGGCGGTGGACCAGCGCAACCAGCTCAAGCAGCGCTTTCGCGCGCTGACGCCACCGGCCGTGCTGGCCGCCATCGAGGCCAGGACGACGGCACGCTACGGCGATCCGGTCGGGCCGACCGCCGACGGACTGCATGCCGCCGGCAAGTCGTGGGCCGACATCATCGGCTCGGCCTGCCGCGCCGGGGCCGGGCCGGCACAGTGGATGCCATCGGCAAACTAGCAGCCGCCCCTGCGCCAAGTCAACGGCAGCCGACTTATTCCAGGCTGGCCAGCAGCGCCAGCGTCTTTTCGCGCATGGCCTTCGCACGCACCACCGCGGGCGCGGTTTTGGCCCAGCTCAGCATCGGAATTTCAAGTGCGATCGGGATGCCTGGCGGCAAGCCCCGCAGTTGTGCCCGCAGGTCGATGCCGCCGTCGCCCGGCATCATGCGTTCGGCGCGGGCCTGGTGCAGCAGCGTTTCCATGTCGGTTGGCCGCTCGGCCGGGGCATCGCAGAGCTGCATGAACGGGAAGTACGCGGCCGGATAAGCGGCCAGCGCAGCGACGTCGTCCTGCACGCGGTCGAAGTGGATCGAGTCGACCAGCACGCCCGCGTTGTTGCGGCCCGAAGCCTGCACCACGCGTGCGGCACCGGCCACGGTCGAGATTTCGGTCCACGGCGTCGGCTCGATGTTGCACTGGATGCCGAAGCCGGCCGCGATCTCGCACAGCGCCGCG
>JAQGMQ010000762.1 GCA_028292305.1 Rhodoferax sp. | reverse complement strand
GGTCAGCGGGTCCTTCTTCAGTGCGAAACAGGTCTCGAAGCCGGTCATGCCCGGCATCATCACGTCCAGCAGGATCAGGTCAGGGCGCTCGCTGCGCGCCAGGTCCAGCGCACGCTGGCCGTCCTTGGCGAACAGCAGGCGGTAGTCGTCCTGCAGCACGTGGCGCAACACCTGGAGGTTGGTGGGTTCGTCGTCGGCGATGAGGATGCGGGGACGTGAGTCAGAGGGCAGCATGGAGCGTACTTTCACTTTCAAGTGGGGAAGATCGTGCGAGCCAGCTGCGCAGCAGAAGCTCGGCGCGGGTGAGCTCGAAGTCGCCCAGTGCGGTTTCGAGTGCGTCGGCCTCTGTCCCCTGGCCGTATCGGCGCATCGCGGCGCCAATCGTGTGCAGGCTGTTTTCGTCGAACTGCCCGCGCTGTAAGGTGTCGATCGTGTTGCGTGCCAGCGCCCGTACGTCGGTGGATTGAAGAGAAGCCGCCAGGCCGGCTGGAGCGAAGTCGGCAACGTGTTCGGCGTCGTGGTGCAGCGCGGCGGCGGCATCGGCCAGCGCCTGCTCCAGCGGGGCCAGCAGGTCGATGGCCGCGGCCAGCTCCGAGGCCTGGAGCGCCCGCTCCAGGCTGGCGGCGATGCCGGCCAATGCCACCAGGCACAGGTTGCCCGCGGCCCCACGCAGGCGGTGCACCAGCTGCCGCGCCGCGTCGGCCCGGCCTTGCCGCAGCAACTCGGCCAACGGCTCGCCCGCCAGTGGTTCACTGTCGCCAAGAAAGCGCGCGATCGCGCTCGCATGGACGCGGCGGCTGCCCCACAGGGTTTCGCCGGCTTTCCAGTCGATGGTGGCTGCATCCGACGACGGCCGAGGGGTTTTGTTATCGCCCGATGACAAAAGACTCGACGCCGCGGGCGCCGCCTCCGCCGGTTTGTCCAGCACCCGCGCAATCTCGGTCATCAGGTCGGCGCGGTCGATCGGCTTGGTGGCAAAGCCGTCCATGCCGGCTGCGAACGCGGCGTCGCGGTCTTCGCGCAACACGCTGGCCGTGAGCGCGATGATGGGCGTGCGGCGCCAGCGGTTTTCAAGCTCCATCGCGCGGATGCGGCGCGCGGCCTCCAGCCCGTCGGAGCCGGACATCTGCACGTCCATCAGGATCAGGTCCACCGGCGCGGCCATGTAGGCGGCCAGTGCGGTATCGCCGTCGGTGGCGCAGGTGACGCTGTGGCCCGCGGCCTGCAGGATCAGCGTGAGCAGTTCGATGTTCTGCGGCACGTCGTCGGCCGCCAGAATGCGCAGCGCGGCCATTTCGAACAGCACCACGTCGGGCTCGGCGCTCACCGGTCGACCCTCGGGCAATGGCAGTGCCACGTGGAAGACGCTGCCGAGGCCCAGGGTGCTTTCGACCCACAGGCGGCCGCCCATGAGTTCGACCAGCTGACGCGCGATGGTCGTGCCCAGGCCGGTGCCGCCGAAGCGCCGGCTCATCGACGCGTCAGCCTGCGCAAACGGATCGAAGATGCCCTCCAGCCGCTCGGGGGCGATGCCGATGCCGGTGTCGTGCACGGCCATGTGCATCTGGCCCGCCGCGCCGTCGATGGCCAGCCGCACTTCGCCCTGGGCGGTGAACTTGACTGCGTTGCCCACCAGGTTCGTCAACACCTGTTGAACCCGCAGCGCATCGCCCGCGAAGAACTCCGGCGCGTCGCCAGCGTAGTCGAGCCGCAGCTCCAGCCCCTTGGCGGCGGCGCTCAGCTCAAGCGAATCGACCACCTGCCTGGCCAGATCGCGCAGCGAGAAGTCATGTGCCTCCAGCTCCACCGCGCCGCGCTCCAGCTTGGCAGTGTCGAGGATGTTGTTGAGCAGGCCCAGCAGCGAGCGCGCGCTGTTGCGCACCGTGCCCATGTGGCGGCGTTGCTGCGCGTCGAGCGAGGTACCGAGCAGCAGTTCGCTGAAGCCGATCACCGCGTTCATCGGGGTGCGGATTTCGTGGCTCATGTTGGCCAGGAAGGTGGTCTTGGCCGCGGCTGCCAGCTCGGCCTGTTCCTTGGCGGTGCGCAGCGCCTCTTCCATCGCCTTGCGTTCGGTGATGTCCATCAGGATGCCGTCGAACCATTTCACGCGGCCGTCCTCGTCGAACACCGGCGCGCCCTGGTACCACACCCACACGTTATGGCCGTCGCGGTGCAGCATCTGTTTCTCGACCGAAAACCCGGGGCTGCCGGACAGCGACCGGCGCGCCAGCGCTTCCACCTCCAGGCGGTCGTGCGGCGGCAGCAGCCGGTTCACGCTGATGCGCCCGGCAACGAAGTCTTCCGCGCTCCAACCCACCATGGCGTGGATGGCGTCGCTGATGAACGCGGTCGACCAGTCCAGCAGCGTGCGCACCGAGGCGCCGGGTGTGTTGCTGATCAGCGAGCGGGTGAGCTGCTCGCTTTCGCGCAACGCGTGCTCCATCGCCTTGCGTTCGCTGATGTCGATGAGGATGCCGTCGATCGAGACCACGGTGCCGTGCGCATCGGCGATCGGCGTGCCGTGAAACAGCACATGCACCACCTGGCCGTCCTTGTGGAACATCCGGTGGTCGTTGGAATAGCTGCGGCACTGAGCGATGGCTTCATTGGCCACGGCGAAGGCGCGCACGGCGTCGTCGGGGTGCAGGATGCCGCTGAAGCTGGCATGGCCGGCCATGAAGTCGTCGGAGGTCCAGCCCAACAGGCGGTGCACGCCGTCGCTCACGAAGAGCGGAGTCCAATCAGGCTCGACACGCACCGTGGTGCCGGGCATGTTGCTCAGCAGCGAACGCGTGAAGCGCTCGCTCTCGCCCAGCGCCTGCTCGATGGCGTGGCGGTCGCTCACGTCGAGCATCACGGCATCCATCCACAACGGCTTGCCCTTGTCGTCGTAAGTGGCCTTGCCGCGGGCCGCGATCCAGCGCACGCTGCCGTCCCGGTGGATCATGCGAAATTCAAACACATAACCCTGCCGCATGGCCAGCGCGTGGTTCACTTCGACGAGCAGGGCGGAGCGGTCTTCGGGGTGGGTATGTTCGGCGATGGCCCGGCCGTGCAGCACGAACGCATCGGCCGGCCAGCCCGTGAGCGACTCGATCGCCGCGCTCACGAATTCGGTGGTCCAGTGCGCGTCCACCAGCGAACGGATGGCTACGCCCGGCAGGTTGGCAACCAGCGAGCTGATGCGTTGCTCGCGGTCCTGCAGGGCCTGCTCCACCGTCTTGCGGTCGGTGATGTCGACCATGACGCCGTCGATCAAGGTTGGCTCGCCGGCCGCATCGAAGATCAGGCTGCCGCGCGCCGACATCCAGAACACGCGGCCGTCGCGGTGCATGATGCGCTCCTCGACGATGTAGCTGCGTCCGGCTCCCAGCGCTTCTTCGATCTCGCGCGGCACGCGTTCCCGGTCGTCGGGATGCAACTGGTCGGCCAGCGTGCGGCCGTTGTGGGTGTATTCGCTGGGCGGCCAGCCGGTGATGGTCTCGATGGCGGCGCTGATGAACAGCATCTTCCAGCCGGCCAGCTGGATGCGGTAGGTGATGCCCGAGACATTGCTGAGCAGCGAACGCGTGAGCTGCTCGCTTTCGCGCAGTGCCTGCTCGGCCGCGCGGCGTTCGCTCACGTCGATCATCACGCCTTCCACCCACAGCGGCGCGTCATGTTCGTCATACGTGATGCTGCAGCGCGCCGACATCCAGAACACCCGGCGGTCGCGGTGCACCATGCGCAACTCGACCACGAAATTGCTGCGCGTGGCAATCGCCTGTTGCACGGTGTCGACCACGCGCACCTCGTCGGAGCGGTGCACGTGTTCGCGCAGCGGGCGGCCGTGCCGCAGGAAGTCGTCGGCCGTCCAGCCGGTGATGGATTCGACGGCCGCGCTGACGAACAGCGTGCTCCAGTCGTCGATCAGCAGGCGAAACGTGACGCCCGGCACGTTGGCGATCAGCGAGCTGTATTGCTGTTCGCTCGTGCGCAGTGCGTGTTCCATGGCCTTGCGTTCGCTGATGTCCAGCACCACGCCGTCGAGCCAGCGCGGCTGGCCGTCGTCGCGGTACAGGGCGCGCCCGCGGGCCCAGACCCAGAGCCAGCGGCCATCGCGGTGGCGCAGACGGAACTCGGTCGAAAACGCATGGCGGCCCGTAAGCGCCTCGTTCCGCGCGAGCCGCACCTGCGCCAGATCGTCGGGGTGGATCAGCTCGGTGAAGGTCTTGCGGTGCTGCGTGAACAGGTGCGCCGGCCAGCCGGTCATGTCGCGGATGCTGTCGTTCACGAAGACAAAGCGGTAGGGCGCCTCAGGCTCGCAGCGGTAGGTGATGCCGGGCAGGTTGTCGATCAGCGAACGGAACTGCTCCTCGCCATCGCGCAGTGCCTGTTCGGCCGACTTGCGTTCGCTGATGTCCATCAGGAAACCATCGAGCCATTTCGGCTGGCCCTGTGCGTCGCGCACCACGCCGCCGCGCGACAGCACCCACACCGTGTGCCGGTGGCGGTGCACCAGCCGGTACTCGGATTCGTAGCGGCCGCCTTCGCGCAGGGCCTGCGCCAGGTCTTCGTCGAAACGCTGGCGGTCGTCCGGGTGCACCAGCTGCGCCAGTTGCTGGCGGCCCTCGGTGAACTCGAGCGCGGCCCAGCCCGTGAGCGTCTTGGCGCCGTCGCTGACAAAGATGGGCGTGTCGCCGTAGATCGTGCGGCGGTAGGCCATGCCCGGCGTGTTGTGCATCAGCGAGCGGTACTCCGCCTCGCGGTCGTGCAGCGCCTGCTCCATGGCCTTACGTTCGCTGACATCGGTGACCAGCGCCACGTACCACGGCGAGCGGGCCACCAGGGACAAGCCAGGCAAGCCCGACAGCCGCGATGGCCTGCCGCTGCCCGCCACGCCGAGGGCCAGCCGCACGGGCAGGGCGGTGCCATCGCGCCGCACCGCCGTGACTTCCACGCCCGCACCGGAGGCGTCCACCTGGCCGGTGAGCAGCCGGTGGGCGAAGTCGCGCTCGTGCGCCGTCGCGGCGCCGTGCTGCAGCAGGATGCCGCCGTGCCGGCCCACGAGCTGGCTGGCGGGCCAGCCGAACATGCGCGCGGCGGCCGGGTTCACCGCCTGGATGTGGCCGGTGTGGTCGAGCATCAGCAAGCCGTCGGCCACGGTGTCGACGATGGCGCGCAGCTGCGCTTCGGCGGCCTGGCCCAGCGCCAGTTGGTGGCGGTACCGCAGCAGGCCGTCGGCGCCGGCGATCATCGTCAGCAGCACCAAGGTGCCGCCGCCCACGGCCAGCACCACGGCCAGGGCGTTGCTGTGGGTCGGATTGCCGGGCAGGTCGATCAACGCCGGCGCCCCGAGCCAGCTGACGCCGGCCATGGCGATGTAGTGCGTGCAGGCGATGCCCAGGCCCATGGCGATGCCGCCGAGCCAGGTGGTCTGCGCTTGCGTCAGGTGTTTGGCGGGGCCACAGCGGCGTTGCGGCGGGTCGTTCGGTGCCAGCGCGCCTTGCGTCCCGCGGGGCGCGCGGTCAACCGCGGCCGCCGCACATTCCGCAAAGCCGAAACGCAGCCACAGCGCGGTGGTGGCCAGCAGCACCCCGGCCGCCAGCGCCAGCGGCACCGACCACGGCGCGATCTCCATCGCGTAGGCGGTCTGCATGGCCTGCATGCCGCCGTAGTGCGTGCCGCCGATGCCCAGGCCCACCAGGGCGCCGGCCAGCGCCAGCCGCGGGCGCGAGGTCGGCTGCTGCATCAGCAGCTGCAGCGCCAAGGCCGCGCCGACGAAGCTGGGCAACAGCGACAGCAAGGTAGGCACCAGCCGAAAGTGCACCGGCATCTGCATCAGCATCGCCAGCATGCTGATGAAATGGGTGGACCAGATGGCGCCGGCCAATGCCACCGAACCGGCCAGGATCACCAGCAGGCGCGGCAGCGGCCGGGCGTGCGGCCGGACCTGCGCCGCGATGTGCAGGGCCAGCGTGGACGCCAGCAGCGCCACCACCAGAGAAGCCCCGACCAACCAGCCATCGTGTTGCGCGTGGATCTGCAGCGGCGAGTTGGCTCCGCCGATGCCGAGGTGGAAAACGTTCATGGACTGGAGGTCTGGTGCAAAAGGTATACACCATTATTTCAGTAATTGAACGCATGCGTACGACGGTAATAGACCCTACTTCATACGTACTTATGGCTAATGCAGAGCGGGAACTAGTGAAAACTATCGCAATCACTCCAGCGCCCGGGCAGAAGCCGCAGCCGGACGCCTCATGACTTGTATTTGACCGAACACCCGTACGGCCGCGTATTCGGCGCACTCACGGGCTGGCCGGCCAGCACTTCGCCCAGCCCTTGGCGCACGTAGTTGGTGGCGGTCTTGATGTCGTCGGGCCGGGCGGAGGCAATGCTGTCGATGCCGCCGGCGTACACCAACACACCCTTGGCGTCGACGATGTACATGTGGGGCGTGGTGCGGGCGCCGTAGGCCTGCCCGATGGTGCCTTCGTCGTCCATCAGCGTGGCGGTGGGCGCGGCCGATTTTTCCTGCATCCAGCCGGCCAGCGCCGCGGGCGCGAGGTAGTCCGACGCGGCCTTCTCGGTGGAGTTGACGGCCAGCCAGACCACCCCCTTGCCGGTGAATTCCTTCTGCAGTGCCTGCATGTTGGCGCCGTAGTGTTTGCGCACGAACGGGCAGCCGGGGTTGACCCATTCCAGCACCACCGTCTTGCCCTTGAATTCGGCCAGGCTGCGGGTCTTGCCCGCGGTGTCGGTCGCGGTGAAGGCGGGCGCCGGCTGGCCTACGGTGGCGGCCCGGGCGGTTGCAATGCCGCCCGCCAGCAGGGCAACGCTGGCCAGCGCCAACAGCATTCGGCGCGGCACGGCGGATGGGGCAAGGGATGTGGTGACGCGGGGCATGTCGACTCCTTGGAAAGAGGTGGCAAGCCACCCCGGTTGCAGAACCGTCATGCGAAGGCCGGCCCGGCCGTCGCAATTTACAAGATCAAAGCTTGGTGATGGCCGCGCGCAGCTCGTCCACGGCCAATACTTCCGACAGAACCACCGGCGGGCTGCCGGCTTTGTAGAGCACATACACGGGCACGCCGCTGCGGCCCAGGCGGCCCAGCGCGGCGGTGATGTCGGGATCGCGGCGCGTCCAGTCGGCACGCAGCAGCTGCACCTGCTTGGCTTGCAGGTCGGCCAGCACCTCGGCATTGGCCAGCGTGGTCTTCTTGTTGTATTGGCAGGTGACGCACCAGGCGGCGGTGAAGTCCACCATCACCGGTTGGCCGGCGGCCAGCGCCTGCTCGACCCGGCCCGGCGCCCAGGCTTGCCAGCGTTCGCCGGCTGCGGCGTTGCGTGCCGGCCCCTCGGCCGCCACCACGTTGCCGCCGATCGCGCCGGCCAGCAGCGCCAGCACCACCGCCGACAGCCCGGCCACCACCAGCCGCGTGCGGCCTCTGAGCGTCAGCGCCCACAACACCGCGCTCACCGCCACCAGCAGCGCCAGCAGCGCACCTGCGCCGTCGATGCCGCTCTGCTGGCCCAGCACCCAGACCAGCCAGGCCACGGTGGCGAACATCGGGAAGGCCATGAAGCGGCGCAGGGTGTCCATCCAGGCGCCGGGGCGCGGCAGCCAGCCGGCCACGGCCGGTACCCAGCTCGCCAGCAGATACGGCAGGGCCATGCCGATGCCGATGGCGCCGAACACCGCCAGCGCCTGCACCGCCGGCAAGCCGACGGCCAGGCCGAGCGATGCGCCCATGAACGGGGCGGTGCAGGGCGAGGCGATGGCCACCGCCAGCACGCCTGAGAGAAATGCGTTGGCAGCCGGGTTGCGGGCCTCCAGCGCCGCCAGCCGGCCCGGCAGGAACTGGCCGAATTCGAACAGGCCGGCCAGGTTGAGGGCGATCACCGTGAACAGCAGCGCCAGCGCCGCCACCATCGCCGGCGACTGCAGCTGGAAGCCCCAGCCCAGTTGCGCCCCCGCCGCGCGCAGCGCCAGCATCAGCCCGCCCAGTGCCAGGAACGACACGACCACGCCGGCGGTGTAAGCCGCGCCGCCCACGCGCCGGGCCCGCCCATTGCCGGCATGCCGCGCGAAGCCGACCACCTTGATCGCCAGGATGGGAAACACACAGGGCATCAGGTTCAGGATCAGCCCGCCGAGCAACGCGCCCAGAAGCGCCGCGGCCAGGGTCAGGCTGGGCGTGGAAGACGAGATCGAGATGGACGCCGCATTGCCGGCCAGCGCCGCCTGCAGCGCGGGCGAAACGGCGGCGGGCGCGGCCGTGCTCGGCCAGGCGGTCGTCACCTTGGCCTCGCTGCGCCAGGCCTCGCGTGCGCCGTCGGCACCGATGGCCAGCACCACCGGCATCAGCGTGGGGCTTTGGCTGCGCTGGGCTGACAGAGGCACGCTGGCGGTCCATACGTCGCCCTGCCAACTCTGGGTATAGGGCGCCGCGGTTTCGATCACTTCGCCGGTTTCGGGGAAGAACTCCAGCGTCTTGCCGCGCAGGGCGGCCGGCAGCCCCGGCACGCTGACCTGCAGCGCCTGGCCATTCACGGCGATGCTCCCGCCCGCGGGCAGGTGTTTCGGCTGCGCTTTTTGTGCAGCGTCGAAGGCGGCGCCGTTGATGCCGGTCGAGCTGCGCACCGGGATCTTCAGCACGAACTCGCCTTCTTCGGGGATGCATTCCTTGCGGCACACCAGCCAGGCCGCCTTGAGCTTCACCTCGAGCTCGCTGGCCAGCAGCGACGGCTTGAAGTCGGGCGTGACGGTCAGCGGCACGGGCAGCAGCACGGTGTTGTCGTAGCCGTAGTTGGCCAGGTTGCCGATCGGGATCTTCTTCGGCACCGGCCAGGCGATGTCGCCGGCCATCACGCCGGGCGGCAGCGTCCATTCGAGCTGCGTCGGCAGGCCGGAGTCGCCGGAGTTCTTCCAGTAGGTGTGCCACTCGGGCTGGTGCGTGAGTTGCAGGCCCACCCACACCGTCTCGCCAGCGCCCACCCCGTTGGGCGCGTGGGCCATGAGTTCGGCCTTGACCTGCGGCGTGGTCACGGTGTTCTTGGCGGCACTCTGGGCCCAGGCGCCGAGCGCGGTCGCGCCCAGGGCCGTCAGCAGAACGGCAGACCGAAGCAGCAGGGAGAGGGCAGGGCGGCGCAGCATTGCGGTGTGGGAGCGGGAACGGCGGGCTAAGTTCCTGCTGCCCTATTGCGGCGCTGCCGGCTCGGCCACCGGCGCGAAGCCCAGCACCACCCGCCGCGTGGTCGCCGACTTCTTTTCGATCTTGGTCACCACCACCGCGCCGATCTCCACCGTGTTGGCCACGTGTGTGCCGCCGCAGGGCTGCAGGTCGATCAGCGCTTCACTGCCAATGTGGATGGTGCGGATGCGGCCCGAGCCCCGCGGCGGCTGCACCGACATGCTTTTCACCAGCGCCGGGTTGGCGTCCAGCTCGGCATCGGTGATCTCGCCCACCGTGAGCGGATGCGCCGCGGCCACCAGCCGGGCAATGCCGGCGGTGAGTGTGTCCTTGTCCAGCGGGTCGGTCATGTTGAAGTCCAGGCGCGCGTAGTCGGGCGTGATCGAGCAGCCGTTCACCAGCTGCGGCACCAGGTGGCACAGCAGGTGGGTGGCGGTGTGAAAGCGCATCAGCCGGTGGCGCCGCTGCCAGTCGATGCGTGCGGTGACGGTGTCGCCAGTCTTGAGCCGCGCCAGCGCTTCTTCCTGCCCCGGTGCCGGCACGTGCACGATGTCGGCCGTGGCATGGCCCTCGGCGTCCTTGCCCTTGCGCGTGTCGGCGATGGCCAGCACGGTACCGTCGGCCAGCACCAGGGTGCCGCTGTCGCCCGCCTGGCCACCGCCCAGCGGATAGAACACGGTGCGGTCCAGCACGATGCCCTGTTCGGTGATGGCCGTCACGCTGGCGGCGCATTGGGTGAGGTAGGCGTCCTGGCGGAAAAGGTCTTGCGTCATGGGGGTGTAGTGGGCTCGCGGCGGAACAGCTATTTTCACCCGTTACGCCGCCTGTCGTTCGAATGCCCCCGCTGCGCGGCGCCTACTGTCGCTGATTCATCGTCTGATGACACCTTCGGTTACATTGGCCTGAACCAACGAGCAGCCGATCTGCTGCCGCGTGGCCCGATGTTTGCCCAACTGGAATGTGCATGAACGCTCAATCGCCCCAACGTGGCGAAATGCTGGCCCGGCTCGATGCCGCGCGTGTGCTGCTCGAGACCAACCAGGTCGAGTCGGCGCGCAACCAGGCCTATGCGGTATTGAAGACGGCCGAGGAACACGCCGACCGGCCGCTGCAAGCCCAGGCGCTGATGGCGCTGGCGCAATACGACCGCGTGCTCGGGCGCTTTCGCCGCGCGGTCGACGCGGTGCAGCGCGCCGCACAAATCTTTCAGATCGATGGCAACCTGGCCGCCGAATGCGAGGCCTTGTCGCTGCTGGCCCATGCCAACAGCTACCTCGGGCGTGATGCCGAAGCCGTCGAGGCTGGCCTTCTCAGCGTCAAGCTCGGCGACCTGCTGCCGCCCGGACCGGGCCAGGTCACGCTGTACAACTACCTTGGCGTGGCCTACCTGTGGAGCAAGAGTTTTGGCGAGGCCGAAGCGGCGCTGCGCCAGGCCGAGCGGCTGGCCCTGCTGTACCCCGCCGGGAGCAACGTCCTGCTGCCACGCATGAACCTGGCCTGGCTCGAAGCCGTGCGGATGTTCAAGGAGCGGTATTTCACCGGCACGCTGCCCGGTACCGCCACATTGCAGCAGCGCATGGACCTGTGCGATGCGCTGTTCGATGGCGACACGCCTTTCCCCGGCCTGCCCGGCGTGCGTTCGGTGCTGCAGCGGTTCGGCCGCTGCGTGCGCGCGCTGTTGTGCTGCTGGCATGGTGAGTTCGGCGCGGCCCAGAGCTGGCTCGACGCGGCGCAAGACCCTTCACGCCCGGGCCATTACGCACAGGTCGCCAACTTCGTGGTGCACTGGGTGCGGGCCGAGCTGCACTGGGCGCAACACGACGCGCCTGGCGCCCGGCGCGAAGCCGCGCTGCTGATTGAACGCGCCGCCGAGGCCGAGTTCGAGCAGATGGCGTACATCGGTCACCTGCTGTTGATCCAGATCGACACGCGGCAGGGCCAGCTCGCGCTGGCGCTGCGTGAAGAGCGCCGCTACCGCGAACGCCAGCTGCGGGTGCGCGCCGACGGCCTGCAAAGCCGGCACCGCGTGGTGCAGGCCCAGCTCGACATCCGCGCCAGCGCCCGCGACCTGCAACGGCTGGCCCAGCACGCCAACGAACTCGAGCGGCTGTCGTTCGAAGACACCCTCACCGGCATCGCCAACCGCCGCCGCTTCGAAGCCCAACTGGCGACCGCGCTGGCCGGCATGCCGCATCCGCGGCGCCCCACCTGCGTGGCCGTGATCGACCTCGACGCCTTCAAAAGCATCAACGACCGTTATTCGCACGCCGCCGGCGACGAAGTGCTGCGCACCGTCGCCCAGGCGATCCGCGCGGCGGTGCGCGACTCCGACCTGCCCGCCCGACTGGGTGGCGACGAATTCGTGGTGCTGTTCGCCCACACCCAGCTCGCCGCCGCCGAGGCCGTGTGTGCACGCATCGAGGCCGCGGTGGCCGCCTTGCGCTGGGACCGCTGGCCCGACCTGCGTGTGGGCGTGAGCATCGGCGTGGCCGAGTCAGCAGCCGAAGACACCGCCGCCGGCTTGTTGTTGCGCAGCGACCAGGCGATGTTCAAGGCGAAGGGACGGGTGCGGGGGTAGCTCAAAGCTTCGAGCCGCCGTCCACCCGCAGCGTGTCGCCGGTGATCCAGCGCGCCTCGTCCGAGGCGAGGAAGGCGATGGCTGCGGCGATGTCGTCCGGTTGGGCCAGGCGTTGCAAGGCCTGCATGCCCAGGGTGGCGGCGCGGCCGGCATCGGTCTTGGTGAAGCTGGACATCTCGGTGGCCACCACGCCCGGCGCCACGGCGTTGACGCGGATGCCGCGCGCGCCCAGCGCCGCCGCGAAGTGTTTGACCAGGGTGTCGACGGCTCCCTTGGTGGCCGAATACGCGGACAGCGTGCCCACCGCGGCGTGCGCCGCCAGCGACGACACCAGCACGATGCTGCTGCCCTTGGACAGCGCCGGCAACAGCTGCTGCACCAGGAAGAATGGCGCGCGCACGTTCACCGCAAAGAGCGCGTCGAAGTCTTCCACGCTGGTGTCTTCGATGGACGCATCCCTGGCGATGCCGGCGTTGGCCACCAGTACGTCAAGTCGTCCACCGATGACAGCGCGCACCCGCTGGGCCAGCAGGTGGGGGCCGTCCGGTGCGCGCAGGTCGGCGGCCACCTTCTCGGCCTTGCCGCCAGCGCGGCGGATTTCGTCCACCACGGCGGCGGCTTCCGCTTCGCCGCTGCCGTAGTGCACCAGCACCTGCGCACCGGCGTGGGCCAGCGCCAGCGCGGTGGCGCGGCCGATGCCGCGGGAAGCGCCGGTCACCAGCGCGGTCTTGCCTGTGAGGGAATGTAGAGGGTTCATGGTTGGCTCCTGTGGGGTGAGGTCGATGCGTCTCAGCCGGCGGTCTTGCCACCGTCGACGGTCAGGATCTGCCCCGTCACGAAGGCCGCGCCTTCCGAAGCGAGGAACAGCACGGCGCCGGCGATGTCATCGGTCTTGCCGACGCGGCCCAGCGGCACGCCTGCGGCCAGCGCGGCCTTGTTCTCCTGCGTGCCGGTGAAGCGGTCCAGCATGCCGGTGTCGGTCGGGCCGGGCGCGACCGCGTTGACCCGCACGCCGGATGCGGCGACTTCCAGCGCGGCCGATTTCGTGAAGCCTTCGACCGCGTGTTTGCTGCCGGCATAGACCGAGGCAAAAGCCGCGCCCTCGTGACCGTAGGTCGACGAGATGTTGACGATGCTGCCGCTCTTCTGCGCGTTCATCACCCGCAGCTCGTGCTTCATGCTCAGCAAGGTGCCGAGCACGTTGGTGTCGAAGGTGGCGGCATAGGTCTCGGCCGTCTGGTTGACGATCAGGCCGGGCCGGCCTTCGGTGCCGGCGTTGTTCACGGCCACATCAATGCGGCCGAAGCGGGCCACGGTCTGGTCCACCAGCGCGGCCACTTGGGCGTCGACCCGCACGTCGGCCTGGATGAAGATGGCCTGCGCGCCGAGCGCTTGCAGCTCGGCTTCCAGGGCCTTGCCTTCGGCGGCGCGCCGGCCGGAGACGGCCAGTTGCGCGCCATTGCGGGCGAAGGCGAGGGCGGTGGTGCGGCCGATGCCGGTGAGTGCACCGGTGATGAGGATGACGGGAGCGTTCATGGTCTGTTCCTTGAAGATATAACTGGGGTGTATGGGGCGGGCATTCCGGCGGGTCTTTCAAAAGCCGTGAATTTCGCTTCCATGGGGGAGAATCTAAGGACTCAGGACCGCCATCACAAAGACTTTGTAAGCTGGATGGCATGCCTCGGAAGCATGGGAAGACGAAATGGAACTGCGACATCTGCGTTACTTCATCGCCGTGGCCGAGACCGGCAGCCTGACGCTGGCGGCCGAGCAGCGCCTGCACACCTCGCAGCCCTCGTTGAGCCGGCAGATCCGCGATCTGGAAGACCAGGTCGGCGTCGAGCTGCTGCGGCGCAGCGCGCGGGGCGTGGAGCTGACCGACGCGGGCAAGGCCTTCATCGACCATGCACGGCTGGCGCTGAGCCAGGTCGACGCGGCGGTCGAGGCTGCGCGCCGCGCCGTGTTGCCCACCAAGAAACGCTTTGCGCTGGGTTTCCTGACCGGGCAGGAAATGTCCTGGCTGCCGCAGGCGATGAACGTGCTGCGCGACGAGTTGCAGAACGTCGATGTCACCGTCTCCAGCGACTACTCCCCCGACCTGGCCGACGCCCTGGCGCGCGGCAAACTCGACCTGGCCTTCATGCGGGCCGAGCCGGGCTTCGACCTCGACTACACCACCGTGCTGCAGGAGCCGCTGGTGGTCCTGATGCCGAGCGACCATGCGCTCGTCAAGCAAAAATCTGTGCGGCCGCAGCAGCTCGTCGGCCAGCCCTTTGTCGGCATGGCCAACAAGGCGCGCGTGCTGCGCACTGTTGTCGATGACTACTTGAAACGGGAAGGCGTCGTGATCGAACCGACTCAGGGTGTCGACAACCCGGCGATGGT
>JAQGMQ010000739.1 GCA_028292305.1 Rhodoferax sp. | reverse complement strand
CAAGGGACGAAAGCCGAGAAAATGGTCTCTGGGATTTCAAACGAACCCAAACCCACACCCAGATGGACGCCTGCCATTCCATCGCAAATTGTCGGACCATTGATTTAAACTCCAGCGATGGAGTGGTATATCTATGGCTAAGCAGACGGCGGTAAGCTCCGACTTGCTTGACGACCTCGGGACGATCAAGGTCCCAAAATCCGGCGACGTCCTCGCCAATCGCTTGCAGCAGCAGATCCTCAGCGGGGCCTATCCGCCCGGCGCTCCACTGCCTACAGAACGTGAACTGGTGGAGAACACCAACCTCAGCCGCGGCTCGGTGCGGGAGGCGCTTCACATCCTGGAGTCGCAGGGGCTGATCACCCGCCGCGCCGGCCGCTACGGCGGCTCCATCGTCTCTCGCCCGTCCGATGAGTTGCTTGCCGGCCATATCAACCTGTTCGCGCGTGGCCTGCGCGTCAAGCTCAGTGCGCTGATCGAAGCGCGCCAAGCCCTCGATCCGACAGTGGCCTACCTCGCCGCGCGCAACCGCACCGAGGCTGACCTGCAGTCTCTGCGAGCGATCTCCGAGCGCCTCGATGCCGCGGCGGCCAGTGACCTGCCGGGCTTTCTCGACGAAAACGCCAAGTGGCATCTGGCCATCGCGGTGGCCAGCCACAATGACCTGCTGCGCGCGTTCACCCATTCCATCTCGGAGATGATGCTGCAGGCTTCGAAGCTTGAGAATTTTGCACCGCAGGAAACCCGGCTGGTCGTCACCAAGACGCACCGCCGCATTCTGGCCGCGATCGAGGCCCAGGATGCCGATGCCGCGAAGCGGCGTTCCGAGCGCGATGTCCAGGCCTATGCGCGGCATGTCGAAGCCGCGTTGCTGGCCACCGCCAGCAGGCCTGGCTGAAATCACTTTATCGGCGGGCCTTGTATACGGCCCTGTGCAACCCTTGAAGCCAGGCCTGAGCCAAGGCTCAGTCGATGACGATCAGCTCGTTGTCGCAGATGTGTACGCCGGCGCCGACCAGTTCACGGGACTCCATGGCTTCCACCAGTGTCGGTGACTCGGTGGTTGCCATGGCGCGCCGCCCATCGCGGGTGTCGACGAGCACCACGCCGCGTGGCGTCTTGCCGCGGCCGTGCAGCACGGTGTAGCCGGCGACCGTCGCCGACCCGCTGAAGTCTTCCAGGACGTCCAGCGCCGGCATGGCCACCGCCACTTCGTCACTGAAATCCAAATGGGTGAAGGGCCGGACTGGCCGCTGCGTCGACCACAGACTGAAGGCTTGTTTGGTCACCACGCCAGAGACACAGGAAAGTAGCGCGTGGCGGCCTGTGCCGGCACGTAGCAGCTCGATGGCGCGGCAAGTCGACTGAATGAAGTAATTGTTGTAGGGACCGCCGGCAAACGCCATGCCCCCGGTAAGCGTCAGTCGGCCGTCCGGCAGCAGGCCCAGGCCCTCTGCATAGAGCTCGACGGCGACCGGAAAGCAGCTATAGAGATCGACCAAATCGATTTCGTCGACGCGGAGTCCGGCGTGTTTCAGCGCCGCCTCGCCGGTAATCCGAGCTCCAGGGCATTGGCTCAGGTCCTTGCGGGCCGAGACCGCCACCATGTGGTTGGACTCGGTGCTGACCACCGGGTACACCCATTGTGAGCGCGGAATGCCCAAGGCTTCGGCACGTGATGCCGAGCACAGCAGCAAAGCGCCGGCCTGGTCGACGTTCCACGTCGAGCAGTGGTAGCGGGTGTAGGGGAAGGCTTGCATCGGGTTGCGAGCAGAGGTATCGCGGATGGCTGGCGCCGTCACCGCCCCGGTTTGCCAAGCGTGCGGGTTCGCGGCAGCCACGGCGCTGAACTGTGCGTAGAGAGCGGCCAGGCGGTCGCGATGCTCGCCGATCGCCCAGCCTTTACGGGCGCGGAAGGCGCTTTCCAGAATGGCATAGAGGCCCACGGGCATCTGCAGGCCGGACCGTTTTTCCACCGCATGGCGTAACTCGTCCTTCGGCTTGAGGTAGATGTCTGGCTCGCCGTGTTGCGTGCGTTCGCTGGCCTCCTCACCGGCGATCTGGGCCCGCAGCAGCCGGTAGCCGGCGTCGGAGCCGGTCACCAGCGCGGTATGGATGTCGCCGCGTGCGATGCGCGCGCAGGCGTCGCCGATCAGCGACTGCTGCAGCACGCCCGGGGTGGATAGCACGGTCGTCGCAGCTTCGGCGCCGACAATGCGCGCGATCTCGCCGGCCGGGTCGGCATAGGTCCAGCGGCCGCGCGGTACGGTGATGAACTGCAGGCCGCGCAGCGTCTCTGCGCTGCCGCTGTCGCGACCGGCGGCCTGAACCGCTTCCAGCATCAAATCCATGGGCTCCAGGGCCTGACGGAAGTCCTCTTCATGGCGGCTGGCGGTGCCCATGCCGACGAGTACGGGCGTGTGGTCCGGGCGGCTCATGGTGCTTGTACTTTCCTGGAGGGGCGCGGCGCGGACAGCGTCGGCAGGGTTTTGGCGGTCTGGCGCAGGTCGGCCTTCTGGATCTTGCCGTTGGCATTGCGCGGCAGCTGTGCCACGCCGATCACCACGCGCTCCGGCACCTTGTAGTCGGCCATGCGGGTGGCGCAGTAGCTGCGCACCGCGGCTTCGTCGAGGCCGGCGAGGGCATCGGGGGTGACGTTGAGGAAGGCGATTACCGACTCGCCGAGGATCTCGTCCGGGTGGCCGATCACCGCGGCCTCCACCACGCCGGCGATACCGGCAATCACGCTTTCGACCTCGGCCGGGTAGACCTTGAAGCCGCCGCGGTTGACCATGTCCTTCTTGCGGTCGGCGATGCGCACATAGCCCTGGGCATCGACGGCGCCGATGTCGCCGGACTTCCAGTAACCGGCGACGAACGAGGCGGCCGTTGCTTCGGGGTTGCGCCAATAACGCGGCACCACCATGGGCCCGCCTATCCACAGCTCGCCTTCCTCGCCAGCCGGCAGCTCCACGCCGCCCTCGTCCATCACGCGGATGTCGCCGCAGGGCACAGTTCGGCCGATGCTTTCGGCATGCAGGACGCCGTCGCCGCGCGGCATCATGGTCGCGGGTGAGGTGGTCTCCGTCGCGCCATAACAATTGCACATCTGCAATTTTGGAAAGGCCTGGGCGAAGCGCTGGATGGTTGGCTCCGGCATGGGGGCGCTGCCGTAGGCGCCGATGCGCCACGCGCCGAGGTCGAAGGTCTCGAGGTCGGGCTCCAGCAGGCACAGGCCGTACATGGCCGGCACCATCAGCGCATGGGTGATGCGTTCGCGCTGGGCCAGCGCGAGGAAGTCGCGGCGCTTGAACTCCGCCATCAGGGCCAGAGTGCCTCCAAGGCCCAGAAAGGGCAACACCACGCCGCAGAGACCGGCCACATGCGACCAGGGCACGCAGACCAGCGTGCGCTCTTCGCTTGTGAGTTGGTGGGCGTCTTCCCAATGCAGGCAAGAGTGAACGACGTTCAGATGGGTGAGCACCGCCCCCTTCGGTTTGCCGGTGGTGCCCGAGGTGTAGAGGATGCCGAACGCATCGTGCTGGTCGGCCTCCACGGCCGCCTGCGCGGTCGGGGCCGCATCGGTGGCCGCGCCCTCGCCGCCGGTCAGCATCGCCGCCCAGACCGGTCCGCCGACGTCGAAGCGCATGGCCGGCGCAGGCCCGCTGGCGGGAAGCTCGGCGGCGAAGGCCGGCGCGTAGAGGATGGCCACCGGCTGCGCGTCGGCGAAGATGTACTCTATCTCGGGGCCGCGCAGCCGGGTGCCCAGAGGCACCAGGACACCACCGATGCGCGAGATGGCGAGCACTCCGATCACGGCTTCCTTCTGGTTGTTCAGCATCACGGCCACGCGGTCGCCCGGCTTCACGCCGCGTCTCGCCAACGCGACCGCCAGGCGGCCCACCAAGACATCGAGCTGCGTATAGGTCAGCCGCACGCCACCGTCAACCACGGCTACTGCCTCTGGCGACCTCGCAAAACTGCGGGCCATCAGCGCGTTGACGTTCGCCGGTCGGTTGGCGTAGCAGGTGATCAGGCGATCCCAGTGATATTCCTTGCGGACTTCGGGCATGGTGTCTCCTTCATGGCAATGTTTCTTGTGGTGATGACTGGCAGGTTCCACGCTGAGCTGTAGACGTGGCGTCGTGCGCTGCGCGAGGGTTGCGTCACCGGTACTTGGCTAGTTCCAGCTTGCCGATCTGGTTGCGGTGCACCTCATCCGGACCATCGGCCAGCCGCAGCAGACGTGCCGTCGCATAGGCCGAGGCGATGCCGTGGTCGTTGTTGGTGCCGCCGCCACCGAAGGCCTGCATCGCCCAGTCGATCACCTGGCAGGCCATTTTGGGAGCGGCAACCTTGATCATCGCGATCTCCGCCTTGGCGACCTTGTTGCCGACGGTGTCCATCATGTGCGCGGCCTTGAGTGTCAACAGCCGCGTCTGCTCGATCATGATGCGGGCCTCGGCGATGCGCTCAATGGTCACGCCCTGCTGCGCGATCGGTTTGCCGAATGCCACCCGCGACAGGCTTCGGCGGCACATCAGTTCCAGCATGCGTTCGGCCAGACCGACCAGCCGCATACAGTGGTGGATGCGCCCAGGGCCGAGGCGGCCCTGGGCGATCTC
>JAQGMQ010000709.1 GCA_028292305.1 Rhodoferax sp. | reverse complement strand
GCCCACGACGGTGTGGCCGGCGTGCAGGGCGGCCTGTGCGAAGGCCTGGCCGAAGCCCGAACTCACGCCGGTGATGAGGAAGGTCCGGGAGGGGGATGTCATGGTGGTCGTCATGGGAAGCGCTTTGCGGTGGGTTTGGAACAGCACGATGCTAGGGACGCAGGCTGGTCGGCGAAATGCCGCGGCGTCTGCAATGCTTGCCTAAAACTATGGGTGTGAGACGATCCGGGCCATGACCGCGACGACACCTGCCCAGCCAGCCAAACCAGGCGGGACTCCCAGCATGCAGCAGGCCCGCATGGTGCGGCTGCTCGCCGGCCTGGCGCCGGATGAAGGCTACAACCTCACTGCGCTGCCGGGTGTGCGTTTCCTGCGGTCCAACCGTCCGCTGGCTCGAGCGCCCGTGCTCTACGACCCGGGTGTGGTCATCGTCTGCCAGGGCCGCAAACGCGGCTTCATGGGCGACCAGGTGTATCTCTATGACGCGCAGCATTACCTGGCGGTGTCCGTGCCCGTGCCGTTCACCATGGAGACGGATGCCAGCGTGGACGAGCCGCTGCTGGCCATCTACCTGCGGCTCGACATCGCGGTGGCCACCGCGTTGGTGCTGCAGATCGACGAAGCCGGAGGCGCCCCGCCGGCCGAGCCGAAGGGGCTGATGTCATCACCCATGGACACCCAGCTCAAGGCCACGGTGCTGCGCTTTCTTCAGGCCATGGCCGAACCGCTTGAAGCGGTGGTGCTGGGGCCGGCGCTGGTCCGCGAAATCTACTTTCGCGTGCTGGCTGGTGAGCAGGGCGCATCCATGCGCGCAGCGCTCGCGGCACAGGGCCATTTTGGCAAGGTGGCGCGGGCAATTCGCAAGATCCATGGCAATTTCCAGCAGCCACTCGATGTGGCCCTGCTCGCGGGCGAGGCGGGCATGAGCGTGCCGTCGTTCCATGCACATTTCAAGGACGTGACACAGACTTCGCCGATGCAGTATGTGAAGTCGACGAGACTGCACCAGGCGCGGCTGTTGATGGTGAAGAGTGGCATGACGGCCGCGGCGGCCAGCGGTGAAGTGGGTTTCGAGAGCCCCTCGCAGTTCAGCCGCGAGTTCAAACGGCTGTTTGGCCGCACGCCAGGGGAAGAGGCGGCGCGGATGAGGCAGGCGTTTGCGCGGCTGGATGCTGGGCCGGGGTCGGGGTATGTGGCGTCGCATTGAGGTGGCTGTCAGTCCACGCTTTGTTCGTGTGGAGTGGGTTGACGCAATGGTTCGCCGTTTGTGCTGAGGCTGTAGAGTGGGCTGGTTCAGGATGTCATGGCTAATTGATTTGTCAACGTTGGTTGACGTCGCTGGCCGGTAGTCGCACCGGCGGGCGAGTGACTTTTCTTGTGCGCACAAGAAACCTCACGAAAAGAAAGCGCCCCCACTAACTGCGCCCTTCGCTTCGCTGCGGGAACCTGCGGTGCTCTGGTTTGGCGGGGTCTGGCTAAACTCGCTGCGCTCAAACAACGCCAGCCCTGACCCGCCAAACCCTCCGCTCCTCGGCGCATTTAGAGGGGGGTGGGCCGGAGTCAGGGAGCCGAATACCGCACGCTTCGCTGCGCTTGCTGCCGTCGGTATTACTCCCTCTCCCGCGTGCGGGAGAGGGCTGGGGTGAGGGTGGTCTCGCCAGCCGGGCGAGTCCGGCCAGCGGAATAAGTCAACGATGGCTGACACAACAGGCTGAACAAACCGAAGATGCTTCGACAGGCTCGCAAGAACCGAAATCGAATCAACGTGGCCTTTGGCGGACCAGAGTCCAACCTGCCAAAAACTGAAGCAACTCTTAAACTCATCGCACCATGTACCGCCACTTCCTCAAGCCACCTCCCCTCAGCCGCTTGGCAATGCTGCTCTTTGTCATCGTGCCTGTCGCCAGCTGGGTACTCGTAAAGCCGGTCAGGGTGCTCGCCCCCACGCTCGCTGGCGTGACGTGTCCGACTTCCGTAATTTGCCTGGACGACGTGGCTCAACTTGGAGCCGCTGCCGACCTCTATGCCGAGGGCACAGCTTTCGTGGCGGCACGCGTTGGCGCATTTGGCCACGCACCCCGCGTCATTTTCTGCGCCAGCGAGGCGTGCGCGGCTTCGTTCGGGTTGGGCGAACGTTCCGCCGTAACGGTGGGCACCATCGGCACGGTCATTGGCCCGCGCGCCTGGAAGCCGTATTACCTCCGCCATGAGTTGATTCACCAATTGCAGGCGGAGAATCTGGGCACCATCGGCGTTCTGCTCAAGCCGTCCTGGTTTGTGGAGGGCATGGCCTATGCGTTGAGTGACGATCCGCGCGCGGTGCTGGCCGCGCCTTGGCAGGGGTATCGGGCGCAGTTCAATGCCTGGAATGCAGGGAATAGTTTGCCTCGCTTGTGGGCCTTGGCAAAGGACTTGTGAGCGGCGGCGGACCCGCTCCAGGCGGTACCCCTCAATACGTCTTGTAAGGCAAGAACTTCCCCGACAGCACCACATTCACCCGGTCCCCTTTCGGGTCGGCCGTGCGTTGGATGTCCATGCTGAAATCGATCGCGCTCATGATGCCGTCGCCGAATTCCTCGTGGATCAGCTCCTTGATCGTGGTGCCGTACACGCTCACGATTTCATACCAGCGGTAGATCAGCGGATCGGTGGGTACGGGCGTGGGCAGCGAGCCTTTGTAGGGCACGACCTGCAGCCACTTCTGCTCGTCTTCGCTCAGGCCGAAGATCTCGCCGACGATGGCGGCCTGTCTGGCGTCGAAGGTCATCTGGCCCAGGCAGCCGGCGGTGGTCCATTCCTTGGACACGCCGACCTTCTCGGCCACGTCGGCCCACTGGATGCCCTTGGACACCTTGACGGTGATGATTTTTTCGGTGACGTCGTTGCGGTTCATGTTGGCTCCTTGTGTGGGTCGGAATGTGTTGGGGTTTGAAAGACTCAGCTCGCCTTGGCGCGGCTGACCAGGAAATCGACGATGTGGTTGCGCAGCGGGTAGTAGGCTTCGAGGTGGTGCAGGCCGGCGCGGCTGCGTTCGCGCGGCAAGGGGTTCTGCACGGTCTCGGCGATGTCGCCGGGGCGGTAGCCGTTGGCGGTTTCGCTGCCGTTCTTCATCAGCAGGATGCGGTCGGCCAGCAGGATGGCTTCGTCGACGTCGTGGGTGATCATGAACACCGTCTGCTGCGTCTGGCGCACGATGCGCATCAGCTCATCCTGGATGCTGCCGCGGGTGAGCGCGTCGAGGGCGCCGAAGGGTTCGTCCAGCAGCAGCATCTTGGGCTCGATGGCGAACGCGCGTGCGATGCCCACGCGTTGCTTCATGCCGCCCGACAGTTGCGAGGGTTTCTTGTCGATCGCCGCCGGCAGGCCGACCATGTCCACGAAGCGTTCGACGTGGTCGTTCACCTGCGCGGCCGTCCACGCGGGCCAGCGCGAGGCCACGGCGAAGGCGATGTTCTTGCGCACGCTGAGCCACGGCATGAGCGCATGGCTCTGGAACACCACGCCGCGCGACAGGCTCGGGCCGGCGATCTCGCGGCCGTCCATGAAGCAGTGGCCGCTGGTGGCCTGGTCGAGCCCGGCCAGCACGTTGAGGATGGTGGTCTTGCCGCAGCCCGAGTGGCCGATGATGCAGACGAATTCGCCGCGGGCGATGGTGAAGTCGACACCGGCAAACACGGGCTTGCCCGGCACGAAGCTTTTCGACAGGCCTTCGACCCGCAGGAACGCATCGGCGGGCGTGGTCTTGACGGACGGCGGCATGGCGGCTCCCTGGGTGGACAGTTCACTCCACATAAGTCACCCGGCGTTGAAGTCCGGCAAAGGCCAGGTCGAGCAGCATGCCCACCACGCCGATCACCAGGATCGCGAAGATCACGTTGGTCAGCGACAGGTTGTTCCATTCGTTCCACACGAAGTAGCCGATGCCTGTGCCGCCGACCAGCATCTCGGCGGCCACGATGACGAGCCAGGCGATGCCCATGCTGATGCGCATGCCGGTGAGGATGGTGGGCGCGGCGGCGGGCAGGATCACGCGGAAAGCCTTGCGCATGGGTTTGACTTCAAGTGTCGCCGCCACGTTGAGCCATTCGCGCTTGACCGACGCCACGCCGAACGCGGTGTTGAGCAGCATCGGCCACACCGAGCAGATGAAGATCACGAAGATGCCGCTCACCGATGAATCCTTGATGGTGTAGAGCGCCAGCGGCATCCAGGCCAGCGGCGAGATCGGCTTCAACACCTGGATGAACGGGTCGAAGGCCTTGTGCAGCAGGGGCGACATGCCGATCACGAAGCCCAGCGGTACGGCCACCAGGCAGGCCAGCCCGAAGCCCAGCGCCACGCGGCCGAGCGACCAGGCCAGCTGGATGGCGATGCCCTTGTCGTTCGGGCCGTTGTCGTAGAACGGATTCGACAGGTGCTTCCATGCGGTGGCGCCCATCTCTGCGGGGGTGGGGAAGCCGGCGGCCTTGGTCTGGCCGGGGTCCTTGCCGAGCATCTTCTGGTACTCGATCTGCTCCGCGGTCAGGCCGGCCGCCGCGCCCGCATCGGCGCCGCGCAGCGTGGCCACCTGCCAGATGCCGAGGAACAGCGCCAGCAGGACCAGCGACAGCAGCGCCGCCTTGAGGCGTGTGGCCGTGTTCATCATGGCTGTCAGGCCGCGGCCATCTTGTGGATGGCGAAGCTCTTCACGTAGTCGTCAGGTTTGGCCGGGTCGAACACCTTGCCCATGATGGTGAACTTCGGATACGCGCCTTCGGGTGGCGTGCCGCCGATCTCCTTCATGTGCTTCTTGGCATCGGTGATGAGGAAGACCTTTTCGGCAAGCTGCCTGTAGTCGAGGTCGCCCTTCACATAACCCCAGCGCTTCATCTGCGTGAGCATCCACACCGCCATCGACTGCCAGGGGATGGGGTCGAAGTCGGCCCGGTCGGGCACGGTGCGGATGTTGCCCAGGCCGTCGGCGAAACGGCCGGTGAGCACCTGCGTGAGCACGGTCTCGGGCTGGTTCAGATACTGCGCGGGCGCGATCACCTTGGCGATGAGTTCGCGGTTCTCGGGCTTGCGCGCCATGGCCGAAGCGGTGAGCACGGCGCGGTACAGCGCGGCGAAAGTGTTCGGGTTCTTCTGGATGAATTCGGTGGACGAGCCGAACGCGCAGCAGGGGTGGCCGTTCCAGATCTCCTTGGTGAGCAGGTGGATGAAGCCCACCTCCTCGTACACGGCACGCTGGTTGAACGGGTCGGGGCCCAGGTAGCCGTCGATGTTGCCGG
>JAQGMQ010000705.1 GCA_028292305.1 Rhodoferax sp. | reverse complement strand
CCCGAGACCAAGATTCTCGACGTACCCTTCCTGTTCCGCGACAAGGCCCACGCCCGCGCCGTGCTCGACGGCCCCATCGGCCAGGACCTGCTGACCAAGTTCGATGCCAAGGGCTTCAAGGCACTGGCCTGGGCCGAAAATGGCTTTCGCCACATGACCAACAGCAAGCGTGACGTCAACGCCCCGGAGGACTTGAAGGGGCTGAAGATGCGGACCATGGAAAACCCGGTGCACATTGCCGCGTACAAGGGCCTGGGCATCATCACCACGCCGATGGCCTTCCCCGAAGTCTTCACCGCGTTGCAGCAGGGCACGGTGGACGGGCAGGAGAATCCGTTGCCGGTGATCATGTCGGCCAAATTCTCCCAGGTGCAGAAGCATCTGACGCTCACCGGACACGTGTACTCGCCCTGCATTCTGGTGATGAACAAGGCCTCGTTCGAGAAGCTCAGTGCGGCCGACAAGACCAACTTCCTGGAGGCGGCGAAAGTCGCGGTGAAGGCCAACCGCGAGCGTGTCGACCAGGACGACGCGAACGGCGTGAAGGAGCTGCGCGCCCAGGGCATGACGGTGATTGAAAACGTCGACAAGGCGAAGTTCGTGGCCATGCTGGCGCCGGTGAACGCAGAGTTCGAGAAACAGTTCGGCAAGGCCAACCTCGACAAGATCCGCGACTACAAGTAACCGCCATGCCACGCAAGTCCGTGGCTTCTCGCGCCCGTTCGGCATGCCTGGCGGGCGTTTTTATTGGTAGTTCGGGGTGCGCCCTTTCGTGCCCCCGATGACTTCTCGGCCCTCAATGAAACAAGCTTTGCTCCAGCTGGACCGCTGGTCCAGCACCGCCTCGCTGGCTGTGGCCTGCCTGATGCTGACCATCGCGTCGGCACTCGGCGTCTTCCAGATCATCACCCGCTTCGTGCTCGAACAACCGGCGGAATGGTCTGAAATCCTGATCCGCATCAGCCTCATCTGGATGGTGTTCATGGGCATTCCCACGGCCTTCAGGCAGGGCGCCATGGTCAGCGTCGACGTGCTCTACCGCTGGAGTCCACCGAAGCTGAAACGGGTGCTCGATGTGGTGGTCTGCGTTGCCGCGTTGACGCTGGTCGGCGTGATCATCTGGTGGGGCTGGGACTATGCCCAGCGCGGCAGCGTGCAGTCGATGGCCGGGCTGGAGTCGGTGTCGATGTTCTGGGCCTACCTGGCGCTGCCCGTCGGCGGCGTCTTCAGTGTGATTGGCATCCTGGCCAACCTGGTCGATCCGCAACGCAACGAACTGGACACCGCGCAATGAGCATCGCAGAACCGCGTCAAGACGCGAAGGCCCCCGTGGGGCGCAGCGCAGTACCTGCAACGATCCGTGTGGAGGCCCCATGACCCCCATCATGATCACCACGATGGTGCTGTGTTTCGCACTCACCGTGTCGGTTGCGGTTTCCATCGGGCTGGCTTCCATCCTGGGCATCCAGGCCTCGAACGCGAACATGCTGATCTCCGTGAAGGAGATGTTCAACGCCATCAACAAATTCCCGCTGGCCGCGATCCCGTTCTTCATCCTGGCGGGCAACCTGATGGAGACCGGCGGCATCTCGCGCCGGCTGGTGGAGTTCGCCAAGAGCCTGGTCGGCGGCGTGCAGGGCGGCCTGCCCATGACCTGCGTGTTGACCTGCATGATCTTCGCGGCCGTCTCCGGATCATCGGTGGCCACCACCTTCGCCATTGGCGCCATCCTGATTCCGGCGTTGATCAAACACGGCTATCCCGTCAGCTATGCGGCCGCCCTGCAGGCCACGAGCGCAGAGCTTGGCGTGATCATCCCGCCGTCGATACCGATGATCCTCTACGGCGTCAGCGCCGAGGTGTCCATCGGGGAACTGTTCATCGCCGGTTTCGGCCCCGGCATCCTGATCAGCCTGGCGCTGATGGCCTTCGTCTACGTCTACTGCAAGTGGAAGGGCTGGGGCAAGAACGATGGCGAGGGCCGGCTCAGCGTGGGCAAGGCGACCTGGCAGGCAGGTTGGGCCCTGCTGATGCCGGTGATCATCCTCGGCGGCATCTACGGCGGGGTATTCACCCCCACCGAAGCCTCTGCCGTGGCGGTGCTGTACGCGCTGCTGGTGGGCACGCTGATCTACCGCGAGATCAAGCCGCGCGAGCTTTATGCGGTGCTGAAAAAGTCGGTCATTTCTTCGTCGGTGATCATGTTCATCATCGCCAACGCGGGCCTGTTCGCGTTCCTGATCACCCGCGCCGGCGTGCCCGAGGCCATCGGCATCTGGCTGCAGCAGGTGCTGAAAACCCCGGCGTACTTTTTGCTGGGCGTCAACGCGGCGCTGTTCGTCATCGGCATGTTCATCGAGACCAGCGCGGCCATCATCGTGCTGGCGCCGATCCTGGCCCCGGTGGCGCTGCACTTCGGCATCGACCCGGTGCATTTCGGGCTGGTGATGGTGGTCAACCTGGCGCTGGGCATGATCACCCCGCCGTTCGGCGTGAACCTGTTTGCGGCGTGTACGGTGGCGCGAATTTCGCTCGACCGCATCGTCAAGCACCTGGTGCCATTCGTGCTCGTGATCCTGGCCTGCCTGATGGTGATCACCTATGTGCCGTGGATCTCGCTGAGCCTGCGTGACCTGGTGTACGCGAAGTAGCCACACGAAGCAGCCCTGGCGCGGCGCGGGTAAGCTTCGGCACCTTACCGCCGCCGACGCCATGCAAAAAATATTCTTCTTCGACATCGACAACACCCTGCTCGACCACCAGGCGAACCGCATTCCCGCGTCCGCGCTGGAGGCCATCGCCTCCCTCAAGGCCGACGGGCACACCATCGCCATCGCCACCGGCCGCGGTTATGGGCACGCGCTGGAATACATCGAACAGGTGCAGCCGGCCTATGCCATCACCCAGAACGGCGCCCGCATCCAGCGGGGTGACCAGGAGGTGCAGTACCACCCGCTGGAAGGCGAAGGCCTGCAGAAACTTTTCGGCCTGATGGCGTCGCGCGGCTTCGCCTACGGCGCCACCGACGGCTTCCACATCCACGTGAGCGCGCTGACGCCCGACGTGCTGACGCCGATGGGCACGGTCGACCTGAAGTCATTCCCCGCCGACATCGACCACGTGCGGAACATGAACGTATCGCAGGGCTGGCTGTTCTTTCCCGAGTCGCTGGACGACACGCTGCTGCCCGAGCTGCTGGCCACGTTCCCGCAATTCGACTACGTGCGCTGGCACGCCACGGCGGTCGACGTGTTGCCGCGCGGCATCCACAAGATGTCGGGCTGCGCCTGGGTGCTGGCCGACGCGGGCATCGACGCGGCCCAGGCCTATGCCTTCGGCGACGGCCTGAACGATGTCGAAATGCTGCAGGGCGTGGGCACCGGCATCGCCATGGGCAATGCGCATCCCCAGCTGCTGGCCGTGGCCGACCGCGTGACCGATGCCGTGCACCAGGACGGTGTGGCCAAGATGGTGGCCCAGCTGCAGCGCGAATTCGCCGGCTGAGTTCGCCAACCGATGACAGCGGCCTCCAGACTCTTGGAAATTGTTTCATGGCGGGCGCCAATGCGGCACGGCATGAAAGCTAGAATCGGCCGGGTCAGGAGAGCGCCTCTTGCGTGAACCACCACGGTTCACCTGAAGGCCGCCGAAGGCGCAAACCGAAAGGGTTAACGCTCAGGTACCAGGGACTGACAAGCGCCGGGTGAAACTGGCGTTCCCCACTGGAGAGAAACCTGCGCGTCCGCACCAGCGGGCGCCGGGTTCACCGAAGGAGCAACCCCACATCGCTGGGCGAATCTCTCAGGTAAAGCGGACAGCGGGGGCCACACAGGGCGCGGAACATTTCGCGCCATGTCGTCATGTGCCCCAAGGAATTGCTCCAGGAGATTCCCGATGTCCGACACCGCTGAATTGTTGAAGACCCCGCTGCACGCGCTGCACGTCGAACTCGGCGCGCGCATGGTGCCGTTCGCCGGCTACAGCATGCCGGTGCAGTACCCGGCCGGCCTGATGGCCGAGCACCTGCACACGCGCAGTGCCGCGGGCCTGTTCGACGTCTCGCACATGGGCCAGCTGCGGCTGG
>JAQGMQ010000699.1 GCA_028292305.1 Rhodoferax sp. | reverse complement strand
ATGATGCGCAGGTCGATGGAGCGGTCGAACACGTCCCAGCTGCGGTTGTGGCCGTATTCCATGATCTGGTCGCGGTTGAGCGGGCGGTTCGGGTTGCGGGCGAACAGGGCCAGCAGGTCGTATTCGGCGGCCGAGATGGGCAGGTCGCCGCCTTCGGCATCGAACAGGCGGCGTTGTTCCATGTCGAGCACGCAATGGCCGAAGCGAACACGGTGCGGCGTTTCACCACCGGTTGACAGCGCGGCAGAGCCGCTGTCGCCGGCGGGCGCCGCGTCCGCGGCCTGTGCCCGGTTCAGCAGTTCGGGCGGCACGGTGAGCCGGCGCAGCAGGCCGCGCAGGCGGGCCAGCAGTTCGCGCATCTCGAAGGGTTTGGTGACGTAGTCGTCGGCGCCGACCTCGAGGCCGACGATGCGGTCGACCGAATCGGTGGCGCCGGTCAGCATCACCAGGCCGACCCGGGGATAGGTCTCGCGCAGCCAGCGCGCGAGCGACAGGCCGCTCTCGCCGGGCATGTTGACATCGACCAGCACCACGTCGGGGGCCAGCTCGGCCACCATGGCCCGCGCCTGCACGGCATCGGCCGCAGTGCGGACTTCGAAGTGGTTGTAGCCGAAGTACTTGGCCAGCACGCTGCGCAACTCGGACTCGTCGTCCACTACCAGCAACTGCGGCTTGCCCGGGGCCTCGTCAGCCATGATCCCTGCTCCTTCGCAACATGCGAGCTTTCATTGTATCGGCAGCATGGCGCCAGGGCACCCCCATGAAACGGTCTTATGCACCCTTGGGAGAAGCCGCTTGACACCGCGGCAAGGCCTGGAGAATCATCGGCGACCCTGGGTCCGTTGCCGCGTTGCGGTCGCGTTGCCCGCGCCAAGACTCCCAAGGCCATGCCCTCATCGAAGCCCTTGCACCACCTACCACCGAACGCTGTCGCCGATCCCGACGTTGAAGGCCATGCGGCCTGCGCCCAGCTGCTGCGGTTCGCGCCCGAGGGTGTACTCGCGGTCGACGCCCAGGGCCGCGTGACGGCCTGCAACGCCAGCGCGCGCAGCCTGCTCGGGTGGCCCGAAGGTGAAACCCGGTGGCCCTTGCTCAAGCAGGTGCTGGTCCCGGCGCGAACGCTGCTGCCGAGCGAGCCGCTGGCCCGTTATCTCGACAGTGCCGATCCGGCGGCGCTGCAAGGCCACACCGGCACGATCGCCGTCGAACTGCGGCGTCCCGATGGGCACTGCTTCGTGGCGGAGATCTCCGTTTTCCCGGCGCCGGTCAACGGCGCGCCCGGCCTCGGGCTGGTGCTGCGCGACGTGACGGCCCGGCGCTCGCCGGAACGCGCGCTGCGGCAGTCCGAGGAACGCTACCGCACGTTGGTCGACCACCTGGGTGAAGGCATGTGTGTGCTGCAGGACGGGCTGGTGGTGTTCGCCAACGAACGTGCCGCCGAGATCATGCGTGTGCGGCCCGAGCAGGTGGTGGGCGCCGATTTCCTGCAGTGGCTGCACCCGGACGACCGCCCGCTCGCCGCCGATCGCCAACGCCGCCGCCAGGCCGGCGAACGGGTACAAGACCGCTACGAGATGCGCCGCCTGGACGAGGACGGCGGCGTGCGCTGGATGCTGGTGCACGCCACCACCGTGCCCTGGGAGGGCCGGCAGGCGACCATGGCTTTCTTCTCGGACGTGACCGAACGCAAGGCCGTGATGGAGGCGCTGCACACCTCCGAGGAACGCTACCGCGCCGTGGTCGAACACGTGAGCGAAGGCATGGTGGTGATCCAGGACGAAGTCATCGTGTTCGCCAACGCGCGCGCCGCCGAGATCGCCCGCATGACCCTCACCGAGATGCGCCACGTGGGCTTCCTGCACCGCGTGCACCCCGACGACCACGCCCTGGTGCGCGACCGCCAGCGCCGCCGCCTGGCCGGCGAAGACATCCCCAACCGCTATGAGTTGCGCCTGCTGTTCCCCGACGGCGAGCTGCGCTGGATCGCCATCGGCGTGAGCGTGGTGCCCTGGGGCGGCCAGCCGGCGAGCCTGACCTTCTTCACCGACATCACCGACAACAAGGCCATGCTGGAGACGGTGCGCACCTCCGAGGAACGTTACCGCGCGGTGGTCGAACACGCGGGCGAAGGCATGGTGGTGATGCTCGACGTGAACCGCGTGGTCTTCGTCAACAGCCGTGCGCTCGAGATCTTGCGCATGACGCGCGACGACGTGGAGCGCCGCGGCGTGATGCACGTCCTGCACCCCGAAGACGCTGCCACCATCCTCGACCGCCGGCGCCGCCGCCTGGCCGGCGAGGCCGTGCCGAACCGCTACGAGGTGCGCATCGTCGATGTCGACGGCGGCGTGCGCTGGGTCGAGCTGGGGACGACGGTCGTGCCGTGGTCGGGGCGCAAGGCGACGATGTCGTTCTTCTCCGAGATCACCGAGCGCAAGCTGATGATGGCCGCCATGCACCGCTCCGAAGAGCGTTACCGCGCCGTGGTCGAACACGTGGGCGAAGGCATGGTGGTGGTGCAGAACGACCGCTTCGTGTTCGTCAACGAACGCGCCACGCTGATCGCCCGCATGAGCCAGCAGGAGATGCTGGCACAGGGCTTCCTGACCGCCATCCACCCCGACGACCGGGCGTTGGTGCGCGACCGCCAGCGCCGCCGCTTTGCCGGCGACAACGTGCCCAGCCGCTACGAGCTGCGGCTTCTGCACGGCGACGGCAGCATCACCTGGATCGAGATCGGCGTGACCATGGTGCCGTGGGATGGGCACGACGCCACGCTCACCTTCTTCTCGGACATCAGCCACCGCAAGGGCCTGGAAGAAAAGCTGCACAACACGCTGGCCGAGCGCGAGACCATCCTGGAAAACTCGCTGGTCGGCATCGCCTTCCTGACGCAGGACCACCGCTTCCGCTGGTCGAACCGGGCCATGGCGCGCATCTTCGCGATGCGCCGCGGGCCGGCGGCACCGCCGTCGTGGGAAGCGCTTTTTCCGTCGAAGCAGGCCTACGACCACGCCATGCAGGACATCGCCGACCACATGCGCAAGGGCCGCGACTTCCAGAACGAAATGCGTTTGCGCCGCATCGACGGCAGCCTGTTCTGGGCCGCGGTGTCGGGCAAGGCGGTGGACGCGGCCGACGCCGGCCAGGGCACGGTCTGGACGGTGATGGACATCACCCAAAGGAAAGAACTCGAAGAGGCGCTGCAGCGCACGTCGTCGGAGCGCGAAGCCATCTTCAACAGCGCGCTGGTGGGCATCAGCTTCAACGTGAACCGCCGCATCCAGTGGGTCAACGACAAGTGTGTGGAGATGCTGGGCTACAGCCGCGAGGAACTCACCGGCAAGCCGTCGCGTGTGTTCTATGCCGACGAGGCCACTTACGTGGTCGAAGGCCGCAAGACGATGGAAGCCCTGCTGCGCGACGGCCACCACACCACCGAACGCAAGCTGCTGCGCCGCAACGGCGAGACCTTCTGGGTGCAACTGGCCGGCCGTTGCGTGGTCGACCGCAACCCCGATGCCGGCGTGATCTGGACGCTGCTCGATATCACCGCCCGGCGCCAGGCCGAAGACGACATCCGCGCCGCGCTCGAACGGCAGAAAGAGCTGAACGAACTGCGCTCGCGTTTCGTGTCGATGACCAGCCATGAATTTCGCACGCCGCTGGCCACCATTCTGTCGTCGGCCGAGCTCATCAAGTACTACGCCGACCGCATGCCCGAATCGGAAAAGCTCGAGGTGCTGCACAGCATCGAAGCCGGCGTGCACCGCATGACCCGCATGCTCGACCGCATGCTCCTGATCGGCAAGGCCGACGCGCAGATGCTCGAGTTCGTGCCACTGGAAATCGACCTGCGGGTGCTGTGTGAACGTTGTATCGAGGAGGCGCGGCGCCAGCATGCCGAGGCCGGCAACACCATCGTGCTGCACTACGCGGCGCGCCGCACACCCGGCGCCTTCGACGAGAAGCTGCTGCGCCATATCTTCGGCAACCTGTTGTCGAACGCGGTGAAGTATTCGCCCGACGGCGGCGAGGTGCAGTTCCGCATTTCGGAAGACGGGGCGCACACCATCTTCGAGGTCATCGACCAGGGCATCGGCATCCCGGCGCAGGAGATTCCTCACCTATTCGAATCGTTCCAGCGCGCCAGCAACGTGGGCCGCATCCAGGGCACGGGGCTCGGGCTGGCGATTGTGAAGAAGGCGGTGGAGCGGCACGGCGGCAAGGTCGAAGTGCAGAGCGCCCTGGGTGCGGGGGCGCATTTCACGGTGACGCTTTGAAGGGGCGCCGGGCTGGCTGAAGCACCTTTACCCTGGCCCGCTCCCGCACGCGGGCGAGGGGACAAGGCAGCGGTTGCCTCGCTCCCGCTCGCGCGTGCGGGATAGGGTTGGAGTGGGGGTCGGCGTCACACCACCAGCCCCGAACTCAATACTCCACCCCACCCGCAAGCGGTGCCACCAGATCCTCGATCTCGGCCACGCTGAATTTCACCGTGCCCAGCGTGTCGTCGCCCAGCACCCCCTGCGCCAGGGCCGACTTGCGCGCCTGCAGCTCCAGCATGCGTTCCTCGATGCTGCCCTCCACCACGATCTTGTAGACGAACACGGGTTGCGTCTGGCCGATGCGGTGCGCGCGCGCCGTGGCCTGTTGCTCGGCGGCGGGGTTCCACCACGGGTCGATGTGGACCACGGTGTCGGCCGCCGTCAGGTTCAGGCCCAAGCCACCGGCCTTCAAACTGGCCAGCAGGATCGGCACTTGCTTTGCCTGGAACCGGGCCACCACCTCGCCGCGCTGGGCCGCAGGCGTCTGACCGGTCAGCGACAGGTACGGCAACCCGAGCTTCTGCAGCACCGGCCCGATGAGCCCGAGCATTTCGGTGAACTGCGAAAACACCAGGATGCGGCGCCCTTCGTCGACCAGCGCGGGCAGCAGCTCGCACAGCAGTTCGAGCTTGGCGCGCTCCATGTTGCCGGGCATCTGGGCGCCGCCCGGCCGCCCGAAGGCGCCCGGTACCGCCGTCCGCAGGGCGGAGGTGTTGCCGTGCCCGCCTTTCACAAGGTACGGGTCGCAGCACACCTGGCGCAGCCGCAGCAGTGCACCGAGCACGCTGATCTGCGACCGCGCCAGGCCGGCCCGCGCCAGCACCCGGCGCAGCATGT
>JAQGMQ010000695.1 GCA_028292305.1 Rhodoferax sp. | reverse complement strand
GCGCATCTTCGGCAACTGGATGAAGCGGAACACCGCGAACTTGCTTGCGCCGTCGATACGCGCTGCCTGGTAATACGCATCGGGGATCGAACGCAGGCCGGCATAACCCAGCAGCGCGACCAGCGGTGTCCAGTGCCACACGTCCATCAGCAACACCGTGAGCCAGGCATGGGTGGCGTTGCCGGTGTAGCTGTATTCGATGCCCATGCCCTGCAGCGCCGCACCCATGAGACCGATGTCCGACCGGCCGAAGATCTGCCAGATCGTGCCCACCACGTTCCACGGGATCAACAGCGACAGCGACACGATCACCAGCACGGCCGAAGCCTTCCAGCCGGTGGCGGGCATCGACAGCGCCAGCAAAATGCCGAGCGGCAATTCGACGGCCAGCACCGAGATGGAAAAGCCCAGCTGGCGCAGCAGTGCGGAATGCAATTCCTCGTCGCGCATCACGGACGCAAACCACTCGGTGCCGACGAACACGCGCCGTTCGGGCGAGATGATGTCCTGCACCGAATAGTTGACCACGGTCATCAACGGCACGATGGCCGAAAACGCCACGCAGATCAGCACCGGCAATATCAGGAACCAGGCCTTCTGGTTCACCGGCTTGGTGGTAATACTCATGGATGTTGCCCCCACGCTCTGCACTTCGTGTCATCGCTGCCCCGCACGGGGGCGCGAGCTTGTTCGGGACGGCCCGGCGCTGCGCTCATGTCACGATCTCCTCGTTTTTATAGAAGCAGGTATGGGCGCCGAGTACCTGTAGCCAGGCGGTCTCGCCCACCGCGGGCAAGTCGGCGTCGGTGCCCAGTCTGGCCTTGATGACTTTGTCCTGCACGCTGGCCGTGAGCATCACGTGGGTGCCCACGTCCTGCAGCTTTGTCACGGTGCAGGGCAACGCGCCCTCCCCTTCGGGCAATGCAAGCCGCACGTATTCGGGCCGCACGCCCAGCTTCAGCGCGCCTTCAGGCAAGGCAGCCGTCAAAGGCAGGCGCACGCCGGCCACTGTCAGCGCGCCGCCGTCCACCTGCGCCGGCAGGAAGTTCATGCCCGGCGAGCCGATGAAGTTGCCCACGAAAGTGTGGCTC
Source organism: Rhodoferax sp. (assembly GCA_028292305.1). Taxonomy (GTDB): domain Bacteria; phylum Pseudomonadota; class Gammaproteobacteria; order Burkholderiales; family Burkholderiaceae_C; genus Rhodoferax_B. The sequence goes on along the minus strand of JAQGMQ010000695.1, from coordinate 3,845 downwards.
GGCCGCTCGAACAAGGCATCGGCCGAGCCGACCTGCACGGCCCGGCCGCGTGTCATCACCACCACCTGCTCGGCGAAGGTCAGCGCCTCCACCTGGTCGTGGGTGACGTAGATCAGCGTGAGCTTCAGTTCGCGGTGGATCTGCTTCAGCTTGCGCCGCAGCTGCCATTTCAGGTGCGGGTCGATCACGGTCAGCGGTTCGTCGAACAACACGGCCGACACGTCGGGCCGCACCAGGCCGCGGCCCAGAGAGATCTTCTGTTTCGCGTCCGCCGCGAGGCCGGCCGCGCGCTGGTTGAGCTGGCCGCTCATCTCGAGCATCTCGGCGATCTCGCCCACGCGTTTGTCGATCTGCGCCTGCGGCACATGGCGGTTGCGCAAGGGGAAGGCCAGGTTCTCGGCCACCGTCATGGTGTCGTAGACCACCGGGAACTGGAACACCTGGGCGATGTTGCGTTCCTGCGGCGTGGCGTGGGTCACGTCGCGGCCGTCGAAGAGCACGGTGCCGGTCGAAGGCGCGAGCAGGCCCGACATGATGTTGAGCATCGTCGTCTTGCCGCAGCCCGAAGGGCCGAGCAAGGCATAGGCGCCGCCGTCGGCGAATTCCATCTTCAGCGGCAGCAGCGCGTAGTCGCTGTCTTGCGTGGGGTTGGCGCGGTAGGCATGCGCCAGGTCGAGGGTGATGCGGGCCATCAGGCGAGCCCTCGTTGGCTACGGTGAGCCGGCGCCAGCAGCAAGGCGCCGGTGCTGTCGAACACATACACCTGGGCCGGGCTGCAATAAAGCGTGAGCCGCACGCCGAGCTCGAAGTAGTGCACGCCGGTGAGTTGCGCCACCACTTCGCCGATGGCGGTGGACACATGCACGAAGGTGTCGGAGCCCGATATCTCGGCGAGTTCGACGCGGCCTTCGAGCGACACGTCGCCGGGCCGGTCTTCGAGGTGCAGGGCGCTGGCACGCAGGCCGGCAGTCACCGACGGCTGACTTCCGGGCTGCGCCGGCAGGTCCAGCGACAGCTTCGGCCCCGCGTTCAGCAAAACACCGCCGGGCACGATCATGCCCGCCGCCAGGTTCATCGGCGGATCGCTGAAGGCCCGTGCCACGCGCAGCGACTTCGGCCGATGAAACACTTCGGCCGTGGGGCCGTATTGCAGCAGTTCGCCAGCGTCCATCACCGCGGTAAAGCCGCCGAGCAGCAGCGCTTCGCCGGGCTCGGTGGTGGCGTAGATGACGGTGGAATCACCGGCCGCGAACAAGGCGCCGAGTTCGTCGCGCAGCTCTTCGCGCAGCTTGTAATCGAGGTTGACCAGGGGTTCGTCGAGCAGCATCAGCGGGGCGGCCTTGGCCAGTGCACGGGCCAGGGCCACGCGTTGCTGCTGGCCGCCCGAGAGCTCGGCCGGGAACCGTTCGAGGAAGGGCTCGATGTGCAGTCTGGCCGCCAGCTCGCGAACCCGCGCCTCGATGTTCTTCTCGCGGCGCAGGCGCAGCGGCGAGGCGATGTTGGCGGCCACCGTCATCGACGGATAGTTGATGAACTGCTGGTAGACCATGGCCACGTTGCGCTCGCGCACCGGCTGGCCCACCACGTCCTTGCCGTCGACCTGCACGCGGCCCTGCGTGGGCACGTCGAGTCCGGCCATGATGCGCATCAGGCTGGTCTTGCCGGCCTGCGTGGCGCCCAGCAACACGGTCACGGCACCGGGCTGCGGCGCCAGGCTCATTTCGTACAGCCAGGGCGCGGCGCCCACTTTTTTGCTGACACTGTCTAACGACAACTGCATCGGATCACGCCCTCTTTTGTCTGCCGTTTATTTTCGGTTTTGCAAATTATTGTTCGTTTGAAGAACGTATTTCCTAGTGGCAACCCTTAGAAGCTTTCTTTTCTTTTCGTTTTAAAGTGATGCGGACGGGTTTGGACCTGAAAACTGTCACTAACGCGTCACGCATTCGTCTTATTCCCGCCCTTGCCACGCGCTCTTCCCCTCGTTTCAACTAGCTTCGCCGTGAACCCCAACCCCCGCCAACTCCTGCTGCTGCAGGCCGTACAAGCCCAGGGCTCGGTCATGCTCGACGACCTGGCCGCCAAGCTCGGCGTGACCCTGCAGACCATGCGCCGCGACGTGCAGCGCCTGGCCGAAGAGGGCCTGCTCACACGCTTCCATGGCGGCGTGCGCGTGCCGAGTTCCACCACCGAGAACCTCGCCCACACCCAGCGGCTGAACCTGAACGCCGAAGGCAAGGCACGCATCGCGCAGGCCGTGGCGCGCGAGGTGCCCAACGGCTGTTCGCTGATCCTCAACATCGGCACCACCACCGAGGCCATCGCCCGCGCGCTGATGCAGCACACCGGGCTGCGCGTCATCACCAACAACCTGAACGTGGCCATCATCCTGAGCGCCAACCCGGCCTGCGAAGTGATCGTGACCGGCGGCGTGCTGCGCGGGCGCGACCGCGGCGTGGTGGGCGAAGCGGCGGTCGATTTCATCCACCAGTTCAAGGTCGACATTGCCCTCATCGGCATCTCGGGCATCGAGGCCGACGGCACACTGCGCGACTACGACTTCCGCGAGGTGAAGGTGTCGCAGGCCATCCTGTCGCATGCACGCGAGGTGTGGCTGGCCGCCGACCACAGCAAGTTCAATCGCCCGGCGATGGTGGAGGTGGCGCGGCTGGCGCAGATCGACCGGCTGTTCACCGACGCGCCGATTCCCGAACCGTTTCCCGGCCTGCTGGCCGAGGCGCAAGTGCGCTGCCATATCGATTCAGCGCCCTGATATCCGAAAGCTTTTCATGACCTACCTGCTCGCCCTGGACCAGGGCACCTCCAGCTCCCGCAGCATCGTGTTCGACGCCGATGGCCACATCAAGGCCATGGCGCAGCTCGAGCTGCCGCAGATGTTCCCGCAACCGGGCTGGGTGGAACACGACCCGATGGAGATCTGGCGCACCCAGCTGGCCACCGCCCGCGAAGTGCTTCAAAAAGCCGGGCTCAAGGCCAGCGACATCCATGCCGTGGGCATCACCAACCAGCGCGAGACCACGGTGGTGTGGCACCGGCAGACGGGCCAGCCGATCCACCACGCCATCGTCTGGCAGGACCGCCGCGCCGAGCCCACCTGCGCGCAGCTGCGCGCCCGCGGCCTGGGCGACACCATCCAGCAGAAGACGGGGCTGTTGATCGACGCGTATTTTTCAGGCACCAAGCTCAAGTGGATTCTGGACAACGTGCCGCAGGCCCGCGAGCTGGCGGCGCGCGACGAGCTGGCCTTCGGCACCGTCGACAGCTGGCTGATCTGGCAGCTCACCGGCGGCAAGGTGCATGTGACCGACGTCACCAACGCGGCCCGCACCATGCTGTTCAACGTGCACACCAACCAGTGGGATCCCGACCTCATGGAAGCGCTCGACATCCCGACCAGCCTGATGCCCGAGGTGCGCCCCAGCAGCTCGCATTTCGGCGACATCCTGCCCGAGCTGCTGGGCCACGCCATCCCCATCGGCGGCGTGGCTGGCGACCAGCAGAGCGCGCTGTTCGGCCAGGCCTGCTTCAAGGCCGGCATGGCGAAGAACACCTACGGCACGGGCTGCTTCATGCTGATGCACACCGGGCAGAATTTCCAGACATCGCACAACGGACTGATCACCACCAGCGCCGCGCAAATCAGCCCCACGCCGGTCGCTTCGCGGACTGCGCCGCCTGGCGCTGCAAAGACAAGCCCCGACAAAGCCTACGCCCTCGAAGGCAGCGTCTTCGTCGGCGGCGCGGTCGTGCAGTGGCTGCGCGACGGCCTGCACGCGATCCAGAGCAGCAGCGAGGTGCAGACCCTTGCGCAAAGCTTGCCCGAC
>JAQGMQ010000692.1 GCA_028292305.1 Rhodoferax sp. | reverse complement strand
AAGCGCCGCACCCAGGCCGAGCGCCCGCGCGCGACCATCCCGGCGTCCACTGCATCCGGCCCGTCGTCGAAAGGGTTCGCGCCCTCGGGAAAGCGGTTGCTGTAGTGCGGGTGCGCGCCCATCAGATGCACCACGATCAGCTTCCGGTCGGACGCGGTGTCGTCGATCGCCTCCTGCACGTAGTCCAGCAGTTCATGGTCGAGCGACGCGCTGGACCGGCGCGGCGTGCGGTTGATGAGTTCGGTCACGTCGGCCAGCCGGGCGTGGCTTTGCTCGATGGCCAGGTCGTCGTGGTTGCTGATCCACCAGACCTTGTAGCCGGCGGCGCGGGCCAGTGCGATGGCGTGTGGCGCGGCGGCGGCGGTCGTTGCGGCCGTGGTGGGCGGCTGACCGAAGTGGAAGATGTTGTTGAGTGCCGGCACGGTGCTGGCGTCGACCGACCAGGCGTTGCGCATCACCACCAGGCCGTCGCCGAGCGCGTTCTTCTGCGCCTGCAGTTCGGGCGTGGTGGCGCGGCCATAACCGTACAGGCCCATGTTGTCGCGGTTGACGCTGTCGGTGATCACCAGCACCACGGTCGATGGCCCGGCCGCCACCAGCACGGGCTGGGCGGCACGGGCGCGGTCCATGGCCAGGTCGCGTGTGCGCTGGTGGTCGTCCCAGCTGGCGCGCACCTGTTGCACCTTGGCCTCCCATTGCGTCCAGAACACCGCAGGGTGCTGCCGCCGCCAGGGTTTGCTCACGTAACCCACCAGCGCCAGCGACAACAGCAGGCCGATCGAAAACCGCAGCCAGACCGGAAGTCCGTGGCTGTTGACAAACGCCGCAGCATGCCGCGCGGGCCGGCGGGCGCCCTGCCGCGCAAGAGCGGTCAGCAGCAGCCATGCGGCCATGCCGCCCACAGCCCAGGCGGCGATCGGCTGCCAATACATCGACAGGAACTCACGGCTTTCACGGGGCGTGGTGTTTGCCGTCGCGACCAGCACCATGGCCCCGTCGGGCGCTGCCTGGTAGGCCTGCCATAAGTAAGCCCGCACGCTGGCATCGGCTACGAATGCGGCTGACCAAACGCAGAGCACGGCGCATCGCAGCCACTGCGCCCGGCGGCTTTGCAGCGGCCACAGCAGCCAGGTGAACGGTGGCACGGCCAGCACCAGCAGTTGCGCCACGCGGCGACCTTCGTGGCCCAGCACCAGCACCACCAGCAGCGTGGCCAGGCTGGCCACGAACGCGGCCACGCCCGAACCCGCGCGCCCGGCCCGTGGTGCGCGCCACCGCGCCCTGGCTGGCAGGCTCACGCGCCGCCCAGGTGCTCGACCAGGATGGCCGCGCCAATCCCCACCAGCACGATGCCGCCCACGATCTCGGCCCGTTTGCCGGCCACCGCACCCAGCACGCGGCCGACCATCACGCCCAGCGTCACGGCAACGAAGGTGGTGAGGCCGATGGCCGCCGCCACCGGCAGGATGTCGACGTTGAGAAACGCCAGGCCCACGCCCACCGCCATGGCGTCGATGCTGGTGGCGAAGCCGGTCAACGCCAGCATCCAGAAGCCGTGCCGCGAAGGCTTGGCCACATCGTCTTGCGGGTTCGCCTTGAAGCCGCCGACCACCATGCAGATGCCGAGCCCGGCCAGCAGCACGAAGGCGATCCAGTGGTCCCAGTCCTTGACATAACTGGCCGCGCTCAGGCCCAGCGCCCAGCCGATGATCGGTGTGCAGGCTTCGATCACGCCGAAGATGGCGCCGGTGCGCAGCGCTTCGCTCCAGCGGGGTTTCTCAAGGGCGGTGCCCTTGCCGACGGCAGCGGCGAACGCGTCGGTGGACATGGCCAGTGACAGCAGGGCGGTGGAGACGAGATTCATGGGGGTCATTCTTATGGCCGGGCGAGCGCAAAGGCGCGTCACCACTGCCCGACCTATGTGTCGTGCTGACGCGCCGATGGTCTCGCCAACCAGAATGGTTGCCAGCGCCACGGCCTGCAAGGCAGGCCGAGTATGTTGACGCAGGCGCTTTCAGGGTGAAAGCCGGCTACTCCCCAAGGGAGCGGCGATTATAGGAGCAAGCGCGTCGATGGCTGCCCCTTCCGCATTGCCCTTGATGGCCCGGGTTGCTTAAGAATGGGTTAAGGCCAAAGCCCCATCCTTCGCGCGATGCCATCCTTCCCGTCCGCACAACCAGCCCCAGCCTGTGATCCCGGTACCCCGGCCGCCCTGCAGGTGATGGACTTGAGATGCGACCACGGCGGGCCCTACCGGCTGGACATCCAGGCCGGCGAATGTGTGGCGGTGGTGGGGCGGTCGGGCAGCGGCAAGAGTGTGCTGCTGCGGCTGATCGCCGACCTCGATCCGCACGAGGGCGAGGTCGCGCTGCATGGGCGCCTGCGTTCGACCTGGGCGGCACCGGAGTGGCGCGCGCAGGTCGTCTACCAGGCGGCCGAGCCGGCGTGGTGGGCGGCTACCGCGGGCGAACACATGAACGGTGCCACGGCCGAAGTTCTTGCGCCGTGGCTGGCCCGGCTCGGGCTCGACGCCGAGCTGCTCGATGCCGACGTGACCCGTCTTTCCACCGGCGAGCGGCAGCGCATGGCCCTGGTCCGTTCGTTGTCGCGCCAGCCGCGGGTACTGCTGCTCGACGAACCCACGGCCTCACTCGATGCGGCGTCGGCGCTGGCCGTGGAGCAACTCGTCGCCGAGAAGATGCAGCGCGATGGGCTGGTGGTGGTCCTCGTCACCCACGCGCGTGAACAGGCCGATCGGCTGGGCCACCGCGTGCTGCAGGTCCGCGACCGTGGACTGCACCCGGCATGAACGTCATCCACCTGAGCTTCACCGATCTGGCGATCGCCGCGGTGCTGGTGATCGCCAGCGCGGTGGCTTCGGTCGCGCTGCATCTGCAGGTGCATCGCCAGGTGCTCTGGGCCGCGACGCGCATGGTCGTGCAATTGCTGCTGGTAGGGCTGGTGCTGCGCATCGTGTTCAGCGCCGGCTCGGCACCGGCTACCTTGCTCATCGTGCTGCTGATGATCGGTGCCGCGGCGCGCGAGGTGGCGGTGCGGCCTGCCGTGCGGCTGCGCGGCTGGGCCAACTACCGCATCGGCGCGTTGGTGGTCGGCGCATCGAGCGTGGCCACCGTGTGCCTGGCCCTGTTCACGGCGCTGCAGCCGTCGCCCTGGTACGACCCACGTTACGCCATTCCGTTGATGGGCATCGTGCTGGGCACGGTGCTGAACTCGGCCAGTCTCGCGCTGGATTCGTTCTACGGCGGGCTGGCGGCCAACCGCGCCGCCATCGAGGCGCGGCTGGCGTTGGGCGCCACGGCGCGCGAAGCCTTTGCCAGCCTCACGCGCCTGTCGATCCGGCGCGGCCTGATCCCGCTGATCAACCAGATGTCGGCGGCCGGCATCATCACGCTGCCCGGCATCATGACCGGCCAACTGCTGGCCGGCATGGACCCGTTGGAGTCGGTGAAGTACCAGATCCTGCTGCTGTTCCTGTTGACGGGCGCTGGCGGCATGGCCGCTGCGGGCGCGGTCTACCTGGCGTCGGCCTCGGTGTCGGACGACCGGCAGCGCTTGCGGCTGGACCGGCTGAAGGGACGCTGAGCGCGCACAAGTCAACACCTGTTGTCATGCGCGCGGGCGCGCGTCGCCATGTGTCCGCCGCGTATCCGCTTCTCCACAAACTCCACACAAACACTCGACAGACGATCAAGGTAGCCGGCGCAGACTCGAGGCTTCCATTTTGAGCACCGCATTCCGCGACGCTCCACGGTGCTGGTCGAACCGGTCCGTTGCGGTGGATGTTTTGGACACACGGAGTTTTTTTTCCATGACTGCACAGCTGCTGGCTGACGAGGCGAAATACTGTTCCTTTGGCGATACGGTCCACTACGTGACCCCGCCCAAAATCTTCACCGGCTGCGACGGCAGCTTCATGTACGACGCGGAAGGCACGCCCTACCTCGATCTGCAGATGTGGTACTCGGCCGTGAACTTCGGCTACAAGAACAAGCGCCTCGAAGAGGTGATGAAGCGCCAGCTGGAAACCCTGCCGCAGATCGCCAGCCAGTACCTGCACCCGACCAAGATCGAACTCGCCAAGTGGATCGCCCAGGACGCTGAGAAGAAGTGGGGCCGGCCCGGCCGCGTGCACTTCAACGTGGGCGGCGCCCAGGCCATCGAGGACTCGCTGAAAGTGGTGCGCAACGCCAGCAACGGCAAGAGCTTGATGTTCGCCTTCGAAGGCGGCTACCACGGGCGCACGCTCGGCGCATCGAGCATCACCTCCAGCTACCGCTACCGCCGCCGCTTCGGCCATTTCGGCGACCGCGCCCAGTTCATTCCGTTCCCTTATCCGTTCCGCCGGCCCAAGGGCATGACCTCCGAGGAATACTCGGAATCCATCGTGCGCGAGTTCGCCCGCAAGTTCGAAAACGAATACCACGCCGTCTGGGACCCGAAGACCAAGCAGTGTGAATACGCGGCCTTCTATGTCGAGCCGATCCAGGGCACGGGCGGCTACGTGGTGCCACCGGCCAACTTCTACAAGGGCCTGAAGAAGGTGCTCGACGAACACGGCATCCTGCTGGTCGTCGACGAAATCCAGATGGGCTTCTGGCGCACCGGCAAGCTGTGGGCCATCGAGAACTTCGGCGTGCAGCCCGACGTGCTGGTGTTCGCCAAGGCGCTGACGAATGGGCTGAATGCGCTAAGCGGCCTGTGGGCGCGCGAGGAACTGATCAACCCCGAAATCTTCCCGCCCGGCTCGACCCATTCCACCTTCGCGGCCAACCCGCTGGGCACGGCGCTGGGCCTCGAAGTGCTGAAGATGACCGCCGAAATCGACTACGGCAAACAGGTCTGCGACAGCGGTGCCTATTTCCTCGAAGGCCTGAAGGAACTGCAGAAGCGGCACAAGGAAATCGGCGATGTCGACGGCATGGGCCTGGCCCTGCGCGCCGAGATCTGCACCGACGACGGCTTCACGCCGAACCGCGGCCTGCTCGACAAGATGGTCGACATCGGCCTGGCCGGCGACCTCGAATACAAGGGCCAGAAGACGGGCCTGGTGCTCGACGTCGGCGGCTATTACAAGAACGTGATCACCTTTGCGCCGTCGCTCGAAATCTCGCGCGCAGAAATCGACCAGGCCATGGTGCTGCTCGACCAGCTCATCACCCGCGCCAAGCGGAGCTGACGGTAGCCGGCGGCCGGTGCAATTCCTCCACCAGCTGGAGCCCGACGGACTGGTCGCCGCCTTCGCGGCGCACCCACCCGAGGGCTTCACCCTGCTCGATGCTGCACCGCCGGTGTTCGCGGCGCGTTTCGACCTGTTGACCACGGCCGACGACGCGCTGAAGCAGCGCCTGGCCGCGCTGCCGCTGTACCGGTATTGGTCGCGCTGGCTGCAGATCCGCACCGCGTTCGTCGGCACCACGGTGTCCGAATACGCGTTGTTCCCGCGCGGCACGGCACCGGCGGCGCGCGTGGTCGAATTGCTGCAGCGCTTTCGCCCAAGTCACGCGCTGATGATCTTCAAGGATTTGCCCCAGGCCTCGCCCCTGCTGTGCGCCGCGGCCAACCAGCATGCACACGCGCTGGCCCAGGCCTGTGTCGACGCCGGTTGCGTGATGGTCGAAGGCCAGGCGCTGGCCTATGTGGCCATCGACGTCCCCGACATCGACAGCTACCTGCAGCGCCTCTCGGCCAGCCGCCGGCAAAACTTGCGCCGCAAGCTGCGCAGCCGCGCCGCACTCGACGTGCGCCGCCTGCCCACTGGCAGCGACTGCTTCCGCGACCCCGCCACCATCGGCGCCTACTACGCGCTGTATGAAGCCGTGTTCGCGCAGAGCGAGGTGCACTTCGACCGGCTCACGCGCGACTTCTTCGCCACCGTGCTGCAGGACGCGGCCAGTGGCGGCGTCGTGTTCGAATATCGCCAGGCCGGCACGTTGATCGGCTGGAACCTGTGCTTCGAAGCCGATGGCAAGCTGATCGACAAATACATCGGCTTTCGTTACCCCGAGGCGCGGGCCGCCAACCTCTATTTCGTGAGCTGGATGTTGAACCTCGAATACGCCATCGAACGCGGCCTGAGCCATTACGTCGCCGGCTGGACCGATGCCGACGTGAAGGCCCAGCTGGGCGCCAGCTTCACCGCCACGCGGCACGCGGTGTACGTGCGCAACCCGCTGCTGCGCCGGCTGGCCAGGCACTTCGCGGGCCACTTCGAAGGCGAAGCCGGCGCATTGAAGCAGCCCGCATGACGCAGGCTGCGCTGCCCCCTGTGGTGCTGGATCTGGACGGCGCCGTCGGCCCGCTCGCCGCCGAGCTGCGCCTCCCGCTGCGTGACCACGAGGAAGCGCTGCGCTTCGGCTGTGGCCTGGGGCCCATGCAGGCGCTGGCCGCGCTGCTCGATGCACGTCTGCCGCCGCCCGATCAACACGGCACGGTGCTGATGGGCAGCGGCGACTTCCACCATCTCAGCTGGCCTCTCATCACCCGGGGCATCCGCGCCCGCCGCGCGGCGCCGCCGCTGCGGGTGGTGGTGCTCGACAACCACCCCGACAACATGCGCTTCCCGTTCGGCGTGCACTGCGGCTCCTGGGTGCGGCGCGTGGCGATGCTGCCAGAGGTGGACCATGTGCATGTGGTGGGCATCGGCTCGGGCGACATCGGCTGGCGCCATTGCTGGGAAAACCAGCTGGCCCCGCTGCGCGCCGGCAAGCTCAGCTACTGGAGCGTCGGCGTCGACACCGGCTGGAGCCGCTGGCTCGGGCTGTCGCAGGCTTTTCGCGGCTTCGCCGATGCGGCGCAGATGACCGATGCGCTGCTGGCCCTGCTGCTAAGTCAACGTCAGCCGACTTATCTGTCGATCGACAAGGACGTGTTCGCCACCGAGGTGGTGCGCACCAACTGGGACCAAGGCCGTCTGCAGGAAGCGCAGGCCATGGCGGTGGTCGACGCGCTGCGCGGCCAACTGGTCGGCAGCGACATCACCGGCGAGGTGTCTTCGTACCGCTACAGCACCGCCTGGAAACGCTGGCTTAGCGCCCAGGACGGGCAGGACACGGCGATTGCGCCGGAGCAGTTGGCGTTGTGGCAGGCGGGTCAGCATGCGCTGAATCTGCGGCTGCTGGCGCGAATCGCTAGTTAGCCCTCGCAGCAGGCTTCCAGCACGCCGCACACCGACTCGAACGTTTCATCGTCCAGCCACGCGCTGTTGCTGATGCCCATCAGCCGCCCCGCCAGCGCCCGCGCGCCGGGCAACGCGCCCGGCCCGGCGCTTGGCACCACGTCGGCATAGGCCGGGTAGTCGGGCAGGGCCTGCACGAACGGCAGGCTGACGCCACAGCCCGCACCCCACAGTGCCCGCAGCGCCGCGTCGCGGGCGGCCGGGTTCGGCATCAGCAGCATCAGCACCGGCCACACGCCGGCGGCACCCGGCACGGCGGCGCTGTCGGTCAACACCTGCAGACTTTGGATGCGCGCCAGCCGGGCCCTGCGCTGCAGCGCGCGTGCCGTGCCTTCGGCCAGGAATGCGGGCAGGCGTGCGAGGGCGCTGGTGCCCACGGCCTGGCGCCAGCGGCCGGGGCGGTGCAGCGGCAAGGGCAGGGTGAAATCGTCGCCGGCGGCGGCCACGCGGTCGCCGCGCCGCAGCGCCTGGCGCAATGGGCGGCCATAGACCAAACCCAGGCCGGCCGGCCGGTAGAACAGCGCATAACCCAGCAGCTCGACCGACCGGCGCAGTTCCCAGCCGAGGCGCCAGGGCACGGTGTCGGCGCTGGCCTGGCGGCAGGCTGCGCGCAACGCGGGGTCGCGTACCACCAGGGCGCCGCCTTCGAAGATGCTCAGGCCCTTGCCCGCAGCCAGGCTGAAGAAGCCGATGTCGCCGGCCGTGCCCACGCTGGCGCCGCCCACCCGCGCGCCCAATGCCTGCGCCGCGTCTTCGATGGTCCAGGCGCCCACGGCCTGGGCGCAGGCCTGTGCCGTGGCCACATCGGTGACGCGTCCGCCCAGGTGGGTGGGCATGACGGCCAGCGTGTGCTGGTTGCAGAGCTGCCGCAGGTGATGGGCGTCCAGATCGAGCGTGTCGGGCTGCAGGTCGCAGACACGCAACCGCAGCCCGCAGTGCGCCACCGCCAGCGCCACCAGCGGGCAGGTGTAGGCCGGCACCACCACCTCGGCGCGGTCCGGCGCGAGGCGGCGCAGCGCGGTCAGCGCCACCACCAGGGCGGCCGTGCCGGAGCATTCGATCTGCACCTCGGCCACGCCGATGAAGCGGGCCAGCGCGGCGCCGAGGTCGGCCGCTGCGTCGGGAGCCGCGGTGCGCGGCCAGGCCAGGTCGCCGAGGCGCAGTGGCAGCCCGGCCGTCGGCGGTACTTCGAAGAAGGGTCTAGTGCGCAGCGCCATGCAGGCCGGCCGCGTTGCCTGGTGTTGCCTGCGTGGCCTCTGGTGCGCCGGCCTCTTCTTCGCTGAACGCCAGGCAGACGATCCCGGCCAGGATGAACAGGCCGCCCAGCATCTGCTGCCAGCCGATGTGTTCGCCGAACAGCAGCGCCGACAGCACCAGCACCGACACGATCTCCAGGTGCGAGGCGGCAAAGGCCGGGCCGATGGGTGCGTGTTTGAGCAGGGTCATCCAGGTAAAGAACGCACCCACGTAACCGATGAAGGCGCCATAGATCCAGGGCTGGCCGAAAACCCGGGCCAGCCAGGCGGGGCTGAACTCGAGCGGCAGCGCGTGGTCGCCGGCCACCTTGAAGCTGAGTTGCGCCAGCGTGTCGAAGGCCATCAGCACCAGGAAGCCGATGACGTAGAAGCGCCGCGAATGCGGCTGGCTGGCCGTGGTCATGGCCAGCCCACGATGGCCACGCCGACCGAGATCAGCAGGATGCCGGCCACGCGCAGCCGCGAGAGTTTTTCGGCGAACAGGTAGCGCCCCGCGACCATGATCGCCACGATGTTGATCGAGCCCAGCAGCACGCCTTCGGACAGCGGCACCAGCGACAAGAAAGCCAGCCACAGCACGAACTCGGCCACATAACAACCGACGCCGATCCACAGCCAGGGCCGGCTGGCCATCCAGCGCCAGCGCGCTAGGCCGTCACCAGCGCGCGGGTCGCCGGCGGCGGCCTTGAAGGCCAACTGGCCGCCGCTGTCGACCAGCACATTGGCGATCCACAAGGCCAGCACCAGCGGCGTGATGTCGCTGCTCATCGGCCTGTTGCCCCGGTGTGCATCAAGAAGCGCGCTGCGTTCATGCGGCCAGCGAGCGGGTGTCGTAGCGCTTGTTGTCCACAGCCGATGACACGGAGGCCGCGGTCGACTTGGCCGGCGCGCCGATGCGGCCGGCGAAGTCGACGGCATGGGCGGTGACCGTGCGGCGCTCGCGGTCGATGGTGATCATGTGGTAGCTGTTGTGCAGCACCAGCATTTCCACCGGGCCACCGGCGCGGCGTTCGATCAGCCGGGCGTTGGCCAGGCTCGAGATGTCGTCGTGGCTGGCATGCATCACCAGGCAGGGCTGGCGCACCAGACCCAGCCTTTGCCGCACGTGTTGCGACAACGCGCGCATCTCGATGACGGCATACCAGGGGTTGCCGGGCAGGCCGGCGGCGGCGCTGTCGCCCGACTGCATCTGCGCCACGATGCGCTTGCGCAGCGCCTCGTCCTTGATGCCGTAGGGTGGCTGCTCCAGAAAGAGTTGCCTGCGGCCGATGCCCAGGGCCCGGAACGGGCGCAGCAAAAACGACAGGCGTGTGTAGAACGGCATGCTCCAGCCGTCGTACCAGAAGTTGGTCGACAAGGCGCCCACGCCGTCGACCAGCTCGGGCCGCGCGGCGGCGATTTCCAGCGCCAGCACCGCGCCCATCGACAGGCCCATCACCACCAGCCTGCCCTTCGGGCCGAGCTGGCCGCGAAGCCGCTCGGCGCCGGCGTGCACACTGGCCGCCCAGTCCTGCCAGCGCGTGGCCACCAGGTCGTCTTGCGTGCCGCAGTGGCCGGCCAGCTGCACGCCGTAGACGGTGAAGCCGGCGCGTTGCAGGCCCTTGCCGAGCAGCCGCATTTCGTTGGGCGTGCCGGTCAGGCCATGCACCAGCAACACGCCGGTGCGGGCCTGTGCGCCGTGGCCGGGCAACAAAAATTCATGCGGCGTGACGCACGCGGGGTGGGCGTTGCCCGCGGGCGCGGCGACCGGCCCGGTCATGCCGTCATCCGCGCCGGGGCGGTGATGTCCTGCATCAGCGCCAGCGCTTCGCCGAAGTGCGTGAAGGCTGCGTGGGCGATGCCCTGGTCCTGGCAATGGCCGATCAGCCGGGCCTTGGCCAGCACGTAGTCGGCCTTGCCCGAGACGCAGAAGTCGGAGCTGCCGTCACCGACGAAAAGCACCTTGCCGTGCACGTCGCGCTGCTCGGCCAGCCGCTCGCATTTGCAGTTGCCGCTGGCGCGCACACAGGCGGCGCTGGCATGTGGCGACTGCAGCTGCCAGCTGCGTTCGCCGGTCTGCACCAGGCGGTTGGCCAGCACCGGCAAGTGCCCCAGGCCGTGGCTTGCGAGGATGCGCGTGATGGCGTAGTCGATGCCGTCGCTGACCACCTGCACCGGCATGCCCCGGGCCTGCGCGGCCTGGGCGAA
>JAQGMQ010000664.1 GCA_028292305.1 Rhodoferax sp. | reverse complement strand
CAGAGCCGGCTCCAGCAGCATCACCGAGGCCAGCATCATGCGCTGGCGCATGCCGCCTGAAAATTCGTGCGGCCAGGCGGCCAGCGCGGCCTTGGGGTCGGTGATGCCGACGCGGGCCAGCATCGCCAGAATCATCTCCTGGCGCACGGTGGGGCTCAGCTGCGGGCGGTGCAGCTTCAGGCCTTCGTCGAGCTGCCGGCCGATGGTCATCGACGGGTTCAGCGACGTCATCGGCTCCTGGAACACCATGCCGATGCGCGCGCCGCGCAGGGCCCGCAAACGCGCGGGCGTGGCAGTGGTCAGCGCTTCGCCTTCGAAGCGGATCTCGCCCGCCGTGCGCACCAGCGGCGGCGGCGTGAGGCCGATGATGGCGCGGGTGGCCTGCGTCTTGCCGCTGCCCGATTCACCGACGATGCCGACGAACTCGCCCGGCGCCATCGTCAGCGAAAAGTTGCGCACGATCTCGCGACCCTTCTGGCCCAGGGCCAGCGTCAGGTTCGAGACTTCGACCAGCGGCTTCATGACACCCCCCGCATGCGCGGATCGAGCAGGTCGCGCACGGCGTCGCCCAGGAAATTGATGCCCAGCAAGGTCAGCGCGATGCACAGGCCGGGGAAGATCGAGAGGTAGCTCGCCTGCGCCATGTAGGGCCGCGCCGAGGCCAGCATGTTGCCCCAGGTGGGCGCCGGCGGCGGCACGCCCAGGCCCAGGAACGACAGCGCGCTTTCGGCCAGGATCACCCAGCCGAACATCGACGTGGCCAGCACCGTGAGCGGCGCCACGCAGTTCGGCAGCACATGGCGGAACATGGTGTACAGCTCCGAATTGCCCAGCACCCGCGAGGATTCGATGAACTCCTTTTCGCGCAGCGACAGCACCGTGCCGCGCACGATGCGCGTCACCGACGGCGTGTAGGCCAGGCCCAGCGCCAGGATGATGCCGTACTGGTTGGCGCCGAACAAGGCCAGCAGCGCCAGCGCCAGCAGCAGGCCGGGGAAGGCCAGCAGCGCGTTGATGAAGGCCATCACGATGTGGTCGGTCCAGCCGCGGATGAAGCCGGTCAACACGCCGATGGTGGTGCCGATGGTCACCGAAAACAGCACGGTCAGGAAGCTGATCCACACGCTGTTGGAGGCACCGGCCATGAGCCGTGAAAGTTCGTCGCGGCCGAACTCGTCGGTGCCCAACCAGTAGGCCGCACCCGGCGGTTTGAAGCGGGCCGAGAAGTTGATCTTCAGCGGCTCGTGCGGTGTCCAGAACAGGCCGATCAGCGCGGCCGCCAGGATCAGGCCGACGACGGCCAGGCCGATCATCGCTTGCGGGGTCAGGAGGCGTTTCATTCGGCAAGCACCCTCGGGTCGAACAGCGGATAACACAGGTCGATCACCAGGTTGGTGACCACGTAGATCACCGCCACGAACAGCAGGCAGCCCTGGATGATCGGGTAGTCGCGGGCGAAGATCGCATCCACCAGCAGGCGGCCCAGGCCGGGGATGGTGAACACCGTTTCCACCACCGCCACGCCGCCCAGCAGGTTGCCCAGCACCAGGCCGATCAGCGTCCAGGTGGGACCGAAGGAATTCTTGAACGCGTGGTGGATCAGCACCGCCGATTCCGACAGGCCCTTGGCCCGCGCATGGGTGATGTAGTCGAGCCGCAGCACCTCGAGCGTGCTGGCCCGCGCCATGCGGATCAGCACGCCGATCTCGTGCAGGAACAGCGTCATGATCGGCATCACCAGGTACAGCAGGCCGGCCTTCCAGTCGCTCCACACCGACACATAACCCACCACCGGCAGCCATTCCATCTTCAGGCCGAAGAACAGCAGCAACAGCAGGCCGAGCCAGAACGTAGGAATGGACACCAGCAGCGTGGCCGCGCCCACCAGCACCAGGTCGGGCGCGCGGTTCTGCTTCCAGGCGGCAACCATGCCGGCCGGCACCGCCACCAGCGTGGCCAGCAGCACGGCGATCAGCACGATCTGCGCGCTGACCAGGAAGCGGCTCCACACCAGGTGCATCACCGGCTCGCCGGTGGTGATGGAAACGCCAAGGTCACCCTGCAGGGCGTGGCCGGCCCAGATGCCGAACTGCACCCACCAGCTCTGGTCCAGGCCCAGGCGGGCGCGCAGTTCGGCCAGCCGCACCGGGTCGGCCAGGTCGCCGAGCAGCAGCTGCGCCGGGTCGCCGGGGATCAGCCGGATCAGCACGAACACCGCCACCGCCACGATCAAGAGCGTGGGCAGGGCCATGGCGAGGCGTGACAGGGCGAAACGCAGCATGGGGTGTGGCCTCCAGTGGTGCGTGAAGGGGCTGGTTAGCCCGCCGCGGCGCGCAGGCCGGTCAGCGTGGCGGCGAAGAAATCCTGCACCTTGCCGCAGCAGGCCAGGCCGTTGTGCGGCACGTTGTCCAGCTCGTCGAGCTGCACGCGCACGCCCGCGGCTTCGAACGAATTGCGCAGCGTGCGGATGCGCTCGGGCCGGGTGCGGCCCGCCTCGTTGGCGCCGGGCATGAAGTACTTGCCGTCGGCGCGGTGGGTGATCTCCCAGGTCTCGGTGTCGGCCTTGCCCACCACCATCTGCACCGGCAAGGCCTGCATGGCCTCCAGGTTCAGCGGCTTGCCGAAACGGGCTTCGAAGTCGCGCACGCCCACCCACCAGTCCTGCTTGAAGTCGAGCAGCGTGACCGAGCCCGGCGCGCCGATCGACAGGGCCCACAGCCGCTCGGGGTGCAGCATGCCGAAGCGGTTCACGAACTGGCCACCGCCCGAGTAGCCGAACATCGCGAATTGTGAGAAGTCGGCATGGAACTTGGCCTCGACCTCGGCCACCATGTCCAGCAGGATTTCGTCGTAGCGGATGTCGCCTTCCAGGATGTGCTTGAAGCCGTCGCGGTTGCCATCGCCCTTGGGGCCGGCGGGGAACAGCGGGCACAACA
>JAQGMQ010000663.1 GCA_028292305.1 Rhodoferax sp. | reverse complement strand
ATCCGCTCATGACGACACTTCCGCTGCATTCATCGAATTCATAGCCCATGCCTGTTTCATTCAAGAACGTGACCCTGCAAAGCGCCGGCTTCTTCATGCCCGGCGCACCCGTCGACAACGCACAGATGGACGCCTACATCGCGCCGTTGAACCGCCTGTCGCAGCGCATCAAGCGCCGCATCCTGGCCGAGAACGGCATCCTGCAGCGCCACTACGCCATCGACGCCGAAGGCAACACGGTGTTCAACAACGCGCAACTGGCGGCTTCGGCCGTGCGGGATTGCCTGCTGCGCGGCAAGGCCGATCTGTCGGCCGTGTCGCTGCTGGTCACCGGGTCATCCGGTGGCGACACGCTGATGCCAGGCTTCGCGAACATGGTGCAGGGTGAACTGGCCGCGCCGCCGATGGAGACCGTGTCGGTGCACGGCATCTGCGCGGCCGGTGTGTCGGCCATCCAGGCTGCGGCGCAGGGCATCGAACTCGGCGCGCACGAGATGGCCCTGGCGGTGGCCAGTGAATTGCCTTCGCGGCTGTTCAAGCGCTCGCGCTTTGCGGCACGCGGCTACGAGGCCGACTTCGACGCCCACTTCCTGCGCTGGATGTTGTCCGATGGCGCGGGTGCGTTGTTGCTGTCGAACGGCGCCGCGCTGACCGCATCGAACGGCATCAGGGTCCGGCTGAAGTGGATTCACCAGCGCGCTTTTTCGGGCGACTACCCGGTGTGCATGCAGCTGGGCCTCACCGAAGACCGCGCCCGCGGCCACCTCGACTACGGCTCCTGGGCCGAGGCCGAAGCGGCGGGCGCGCTGTCGCTGCGGCAGGACATCCGGCTGCTGCCGCATTTGTTCGACATCGGCATCCACGAATACGCCACGCTGGTGAAAGACGGCTGGCTCGACCCGACACGCATCGACCATTTCCTGTGCCATTACTCGTCGGAAAAGTTCATCCCCGTGGTTGATGACCTGATGACCAAGGCCGGCCTGGCCATACCGCGCGAGCGCTGGTGGAGCAACCTGGCCTGGCGCGGCAACACCGGCGCCGCGTCGATCATGGTCATGCTGGCCGAGTTCCTGCAGACCCGCGAGGTGAAGCCAGGCGAGCAGATCTTCTGCTACGTGCCGGAGTCGGGGCGCTTCATGGCGGCCTACATGCTGCTCGAGGTGGAGTCGTCCGAAGCTCCGGCGCCGCAAGCACGAAAGTTGCCGCCCACCACGGTTGCCGACGACGAAGTGATCGCGCCGCCGCACGACCCGGCCGCCGCGCCCGAGAATCTGCGTGGCCTGCTGGCCGAACTCGCGTCCATCTGGCATGGCTACCGTTCCGAAGTCTGGCGCACGCCGCTGGTGCGGCAGATCCGCGAGCGCCGCTTCGCCCTGCCGGACTACCTGAACTGGATGGAGCACTGGATTCCGCAGGTGCGTGAGGGCAGCCTGTGGATGCGCGAAGGCGCCGCGTCACTGACTGGTGACTACGCCCCGCTGGCCGCGCTCATCGGCGTGCACGCGGGTGAAGAGCAGAACGATTTCCAGATCCTGTTCGACGACTACCGCAAGGCTGGCGGCCCGGTGGCCGACATCGCCGCCCTGCGCCGCAACCCGGGCGGAGAGGCGCTGAACGCATATCTGCACGCGCTGGCCGCCACGCGCAACCCGGTCGGTTTGCTGGGCGCGATCTACATCATCGAAGGCACGGGCCAGCGCATCGTGCCGGCTTTGCTGCCCTTGTTGAAGGCGGCGCTCAAGCTGCCTCCCGAGGTATTTCGCTTTCTGGAATACCACGGCCACAACGACGAAAACCACCTCAGCCGCTGGCTCGTCGCCGTCGAAATGGTGATGGCGCTCGACACCGAAGGCCAGGCCGGCGCGCAGATGATCGCCACCGCACGGCAGTCCGCGGCGCTGTACCTGATGCAGTTCCAGCACGTCACGCAACACCGCTGATCGAGCCCCATGCCCCATCCACTGCCCGACTTCCTGGCCCAGACCCACGACGAGCGCGACCCGAGCCCCTGGCTCGCGCTCTACCTCGACCAGAGCACGCCGCTGCCCGACGACGTGAAGTCGGCATGGCTCGCCGATTCGAGTTCGGCCTCGCGGCAATACCTGCTGCCCTTCGTGCGGCCCCTGGCCCGCACCTTCATCATCCTGATCCAGACCGTCAAGGTGTTTTTGCCGCGCAACTGGTCGCACTCGAAGCTGCTGCACCGCCTGCTGGCCTGGGGCCTGCATCGCTTCGTTTCACCCGAAGCCAACTGGCTGGTGCTGCGCCACTTCCACCTCGGCTCGCAGGTGCTGAGCTTCATCGGCCGCAACGCGCCCGTGCCGGTGGCCACCAGCCCGCTGGAGCCGGCCAATATCGATGCGCTGAAAGACGAGACGTTTCTGAAGCACGACCTGAATCTGTTCAACTTCGTGATCCGCCTGAACCAGACGCTGCGCGCGCACAACGAAGAGCTGCGCAAGCCTGCCCACCTGGATTTGTCGATGGTGCACGACCCGGGCCTGCGGCTGGAGGACATGCCCCGCTCGAAGCTCAACTTCCTCGACCTGCAAAGCGCGATCGAGCTGTTCACGCCGCTGTACCAGCTGATGTTGACCGACAACGATTTCTGGCGTGCGGCGAACTCGCTGCAGTTGGACGAGACGATCGGCATCTACACCGCCACCTTGCTGGCGGCGCCTGAGCATCTGGTGCTGGTGAACAACAAACATCCCCTGGTGCCGTTGTCGACTTTGCGGGCTGGGCACAGGCTGGTGGTGCATGGGTTGTCGACGGAGATGCTGCATAGTTTGTTGTGTCGGTTCAAGGCGGCGCAGGCGGAGGGTGGGGTGGTGAATACGACGAGTGGGGTGGCTGCGGCTGATTGAGGGGCGGGTTTACCGGCGGTTTCATGGGGCCGTTTGTCCTGGGGTTGTTGGAGGGCCTGGTTCGGGTTGTCATGGCTGGTTGGTTTGTCAACGTTTGTTGATGCCGCTGGCCGGTAGTCGCACCGGCGGGCGAGACCCCTTTCTTGTACGCACAAGAAACGGGCCCCATCGATGCCGCCCCCACTAACTGCGCCCTGCGCTTCGCTGCGGGAACCCGCGGTGCTCACGTTTGGCGGGGTCTGGCTAAACTCGCTGCGCTCAAACAACGCCAGCCCTGATCCGCCACCCTCCGCTCCTCGGCGCATTTAGAGGGAATGGCACTTACTTAAGCCGCGCGACGAGAAGTCAGCGCCGTAAGTCTTTGATTGGACGGCCTAAAAAGGGTGGCCGGCCATGGATTGATAGGATGGTTGTTACGACACACCCGAACCACTCTT
>JAQGMQ010000652.1 GCA_028292305.1 Rhodoferax sp. | reverse complement strand
GGCCGCGTCGCCGGTGACCGCGGCCGACATCCTGCCCGTGCTGTTCCGCCGCAAGCTCGACGTGCACCAGACCACGTTTGCAATGGGCGAGGCGATCGCCCACCTGCACAAGCTGTGGCGAGACGGCGATCTGGTGCGGGCCGACGCGCAGGGCGTGATGCGCTTCAGCCTGACGCCCCAGGGGCAGGCCTGGCTGGCTGCGCAGCCGTTACCTGCTGCGGCCGGGAACCCGATGACCCAGTTGCCCGTCAGCGCCTGAACCGGGTGGCGGCGCGGGGGCGCCCGCACACTGTTGACGCGCCGTTAACGCACCGTTGACGCACCGTTGATGCATGTCGAGATTGCGCGGCACCGCCCGAGCAACCACCGACGGCCCGGCCCGCCTCGTTCAGCGTCCGCTCAGTCCCATTTAGGAATCGGCACCGCCTTCAACTGCCCACGCAGCTCGGCGTAATCGGGCACCACCGTGCGTACCGTGTCCCAGAACCGCGGGCTGTGGTCCATCACACGCAGGTGGCTCAGCTCGTGGGCCACCACGTAGTCGATGATCGGCATGCGGAAGTGGATCAGCCGCCAGTTCAGCCGCACCGAGCCGTCGATGCTGGCGCTGCCCCAGCGTGTGCCGGCGCTCGACAAACTCAGCTTGCGCCAGGTGACGCCGAGCAGCGGCGCGTAATGGTGCATGCGTTCGGTGAAGACCCGCTTGGCCTGGCGCATGAGCCAGGCTTGCGCGGCGTCGCGGATCTGCTCCGGGGCGGCGTTGTGGGCCAGGCCGAGGTTGAGGTGGCGCCGGCCCGAGCCGTCTTCGGGCTCGGCCTTGAGCTCGGCGCCGACGCTTTTGAAACCGTGGGTGGGGTCGAGCCGCAGCACCACCGTGTCGCCGAGAAACGGGAACTCGGCGCCGTCGCACCAGACGATGCGGTTGCTTTCCAGCTGGCTGTGCCGCTCGCGTGCCTCGCCGAGCTTGCGCACGATCCACAAACCCTTTTCGCGCACAGCCGCGTCGACTTCGCCCAGCGGCACCCATTTCGGCGCGCTGACCACGAGGCCGTCGGCACCGACGACGAAGCCGATGGTGCGGCGCTTGCCGCGCTTGAATTCGAAAGCCACGGAAGCGCCCGGCAGCCGGATCTCGCGGTTGGCGCGGGGGTGCTGGAAACGCGTGGGCGTGAGCGCCAGGCCGGTCGGTGCGTCGGGGGCATGCCGTTCCGCCAGGTCGCGAAATTCACGCGGCGCACGCAGCTCAGGCAGGGGCTTGAGTGGCGCGGACTTTTCCACGGCTTGGCCCAGCGGCTCTGAACCAAACAGATCAAGGGTGAACTGGAGCGGGCTGCGCATGGCGAGCCAGTTTATCGCAGCCCCTTGCCGGGCGTGTGGCGGCGGCCGCGCCGGGGGCAGCGGGTGCCGGCGAAATTCGTTCCGACGCCGCCCGACAGGCCGAACGACGGCCTGCCCAGAGCGACTTATTTCTGGGCCAGCTTGTCGCGCATGCGGTCGGCGCGTTTGGCCGCATCAGGGTGCGACGACAACATCTGGTCAAGCCCGGTCTGGGCGCCACCAAGTGCTGCGATTTTGCGCATGGCACTTTCCATGGCTTTTGCGTCGTACCCGTATTTCTTCATAAAAGCCAAGCCGTAATCATCGGCTTCGGTCTCCTGGCTTTGAGAGAACTGGCTGTTCAGCAGTTTTTCACCTATCGCGCCCAAGTCGGAATCGGCCAGGGCGCCCGCAACACCGCTGCCGGAAGCCGCTGCCTTCCGACCCGCCGAGGCCAGGTACGCCGTGCGCATGCGCGCCATGGTGTGGCCGTTTTTCACATGACCAATCTCGTGGCCGATGATGCCCAGCAGCTCCTGGTCGGTCATCTTGTCCATCAAGGCGCTGTAGACGCGGATCGAGCCGTCTGCCGTTGCGTTGGCATTGATCGACGAGGTGCGGTACACCGCGAAATTCAGCGTCATGCCGTCTTCGTTGACGTGCTTCGCGGTAAGCCTGGCGAGCCGTTGGGCATATTTGTCGCCGGCAGGCGCCTTGCTCTTCTTGTCGTCCCGGGCACGCATCTGCAGCGACACGGTTTTCAGGTCGGCGTCGGAGATGGTAGCCGCCTTCAGCACGTCCAGACCGGCGCCGACTTTCATGTCGGTGCTGCTGGAGCCGCTACCGCCGCTGGTGGCCGCACCGGCCAGCGCGCCCAGGCTGCTCATCACGCCGCCGCTGGCTTCGGTCTTGGGGGCGGCCTTGCTGGTGGTGGGCGGACCCTGGGTGGTGTTGCATGCGGCCAGGGTCAGGACCAGGGCGCTCAGGAGAAGTTTTTTCATGGTGGTATCCAAAAGGTGAATCGTTCAATCAGGGAAGAGCCCGCTGCTTTCGACGCTTCAACGGCGCCGCCAAGGCGCGCCGCGGAGCGAAAAGCCCGTCGAGCAGCTCGTCAACTCAACAACTCGACAATCTGGATGTTAATTCTTTTTGTGCACAAAATTAAATAAAGTTAAATATTGTGAATATTCGCATTTGTCGAAGCACAACGTATTCCAAGAAAGATCCAGGCAAGAAAAAAGCTCCCGAAGGAGCTTGGTGTCTGGCCGCTGGCGCCGAGGGGAGCCGGCGCGCGTTCAGCGGTAGGCCTCGGGATCGAGCCGGCGCATTTCGGCCTCGATCCATTGCTTGACTTCTTCCATCAGCTCATCGGGCCGACGGCCGATGCTGGGAATCGGTTTGCCGATCGAAATGTCCACAACGCCGGGCGACTTGATGAAGGCTTTGCGCGGCCAGCACTTGGCCGAGGTCACGGCGATCGGAATCACCGGCACGCCGCACTGGATCGCAATCCGCGTGCCGCCCGTCTTGTATTCGCCGACCTCGCCGCGCGGGATGCGCGTGCCTTCGGGAAACATGATGATCCAGGTGCCTTGCGCCAGCAGGCGCTTGCCTTCGGCCACCATCTTCTTGAACGCCTGCGCGCCCTGGCTGCGGTCGATGTGGATCATGTCCATGCGCGCCATGGACCAGCCGAAGAACGGCACGTAGAGAAGCTCCTTCTTGAACACATAGGCCAGGGGGTGCGGCATGATCGCCGGCATCACCAGCGTCTCCCAGGTCGACTGGTGCTTGACCAGCAACACGGCCGGCGCGGTTGTGCCGGTGGGCAGGTTCTCGAAGCCGGTGATTCGGTTCTGAATGCCGAGGATGGTGGTGCCGCCATCGACCGCCAGCTTGAGCCAGCGGGCACACAGCCAGTAGATGCGCGTGGGGCCGGCGAACAGCGACACCACCAGCACCGTCAGGGCCCAGGGCACGATGGTCACGGCCATCCACAGCAGGTGCAGGATCGAACGAAGCAGGCGCATGGAAGTTCTTTGTTTGGATTGAAAGTGAATGCAGTGCGTGGCTGGCCCGCACACACAGGCGGGCGCGCAACCACTTCAGGGCGAAGGCGGTTTTCTGAACGCGGCTTCGCGCTCCACGATGAACTGGGCAAAGCCGGGCAGGTCGTCGTGCACGATGGTGTTGGCCGGAAACTGCGCGGGCAGCGGCTGGCCGGCATAGGCGGCGCCCTTGCCCGTCAGCAC
>JAQGMQ010000647.1 GCA_028292305.1 Rhodoferax sp. | reverse complement strand
CAAGGGCATTGGCACTGAAGAAGGCAAGGCAGCCGCACGCGCCATTGCGGTAGACCTGCTCGGCACGCTGCACGCAGCGGTCGGCGACCTGAACAAGATCACCCGCATCGTGAAGCTCATGTCGCTGGTCAACTCCACACCCGACTTCACCGAGCAGCACCTGGTCACCAACGGCGCCAGCGAGCTGCTGGCCACGGTGTTCGGCGCCAAGGGTGCGCATGCGCGCAGTGCGTTCGGCGTGGCGCAGATTCCGATGGGGTCGTGTGTGGAAATCGAGTTGATTGCGGAAGTCGGGGGCTGAACACGTTGGCCGAGCGCGAAGCGGGACACGCTCGCACCGGCTCATCTCCATGCGCCTCTCCAGACTCGGCTGACGGACAGATAAATAGCCATTGCCAAGCGCATTAGTGCTGGAACCGTGCATTTATCCGCGCGAGCCGACGTCTTCGGTCGCTGACTCGACATTCGACAGGCAGAATCGCAGGCTTATTTCTCAAGCGCGGTATGACTCCCAAAAACACGGTTCATGTCGGCTATCTGGACGGTTGGCGCGGCATGGCACTGCTGTTTCTCCTGATCGGACACTTCCTCCCTATCCCTGGCATCAACATGGGACACGTTGGCGTGTTCCTGTTTTTCGTGTTGTCCGGCTACCTGATGTCGGATCTGCTGTTCATCAAGCACACGCCGATCGCGCTCTTCTACAAACGTCGCATTTCGCGCATATTCCCGGCTTTGATCTGTTACATCGCGTGCGTGCTTGTTTACTACGCCGCGATGTCCAAGCCCATCGCCTGGGACGAAGTGTTTGGCGCCATACTGTTTCTCAACTATCCGCAGCTCAAGGCGCAAATCGACATGCCGACGGTTGGCCACATCTGGTCGCTGTCGATCGAGGAGCACGCCTACATTCTCTTGTCGTTTGTCGCGGTTGCGGCACGCAGCGGAAAGGTCAAGGCGCTCTGGTTGATCACCGCTTTGGCAGCGGCCTGCGTGCTCGTCACCATCGCCCTGTGGCCGCAGCGGCTTGGCGGCACAGTTGGCATCTTCAAGTGGCTGCAGTTCGAAGCCTTCGGTTTCGGCTTGTTCTTGTCGGCGCATTGCTGTTGGCCTCGCACGGCAAACGTATTCCCACCCTGCCCGCGTTCGCCTATGTCGTGATCTTCATTGTCGGTGTACTGTTTCATTGGTGGAGCATTCCGCTGCCCCTGCAGGTCGCCGCGGGCATGGGTTCGTTGGCGGTGGTGCTGCAAGGGCTCAAGGCCGCGCCTGCAAGCCTTCGAGACCTGTTGTCGTGGCGCCCACTGCGCCTGCTCGGCACCTGGTCGTATTCAATCTATCTCTGGCAACAGCCTTTTTACGAGGCGCAAAACAGCGGGCTAATTGCGTGGTACGTGGCCGTACCAGGTGCTATCGCCTGCGGGCTGTTGTCGTATTACGCGGTCGAAGCACCTGCGCGTATTTACCTCAATGCGCGATGGCGCGGCCGGTCGGGCTCGGCGCTCCCTACCGAGGCCACCGAACGCGCTTGACGCTCCGTCTATCCCTTGACGGGCGTGTTCAAGGCCGCTTCGCTTGGTTCAAGAGAGTCATCAACTGTTTTGTAGGCGTCGTCAAGTCATCCTGATTGATGAGGGAAGAACCGTTTTCAAAGGGCTACCTTTGCTGAAAAACCCGCCACGCGGGCGACCGGTTGCCATTGAGGGCGGGTTGGCGTTGCGGAAGAAGTGAATTTCATGAAGCGTCCAATCAGGTGGTGACCACGTCCGGCAGCCGGGCTTGCGCCGTGACTTTGGTGTGTCTTGTCTCCGTTGTCGGCATCGCCGTTCGCGCGATGCCAGCCGAGGACCCGAATGATCGGCGGGGTCATTGCCGCTGTAAAGTGCAAATATCAGTGATATTCTTGCGTTAAACGCAGGAGTAAATTTGGAAAAAATTTTGAACTTCGACCTTGCCGATCTGCGCGCCTTCCTGGCCGTGGCCGATCTCGGCAGCTTTCGGGCCGCGTCGGAAACGCTCCATCTTTCGCAGTCGGCGCTATCGCGGCGCGTCGACAAGCTCGAAGAAGCGTTGGGGGTGGCCCTGTTCACCAGAACCACGCGCAAAGTGGAGCTCACCACCGTGGGCCGCACCTTCGTGCACCGCGCGCGCAACGTCCTCAACGAGGTGCAGAGTTCACTGCTGGGCATTCAGGATCTGGCGGAACGCCTCTCGGGCGAGGTCACGCTCGCCTGCGTCCCGTCGGCGGTCGGGCATTTTTTGCCTTCGGTGTTCGAGGCCTACCACGAGCAATATCCGCGCATCTGTATCCGCGTCCTGGATGAAGCTTCGAGCGATGTGCTGCTGGCGGTGACACGCGGCGATGCCGACTTCGGCGTGACCTACATCGGCACCCAGGAAGCGGACATCGAATTCGAGCCACTGATCGAAGAGGCCTTCGTGCTGGCATGTCCCTCGACCCATTTTTTCGGCAAACGCAAATCCGTGGCGTGGAGCGAGCTGGCCGAGCACAACTACATCGCCCTGGCGCAGGGCAGTGGAAACCGTTTCCTGATCGACCAGGCCCTGGCGCATGCACCTTCACGTCCACGTTGGTTTTGCGAGGTCAACCATGTCCCAGCGCTGGTGAGCCTGGTCTCCGCCGGGCTCGGCATCGGCGTCGTGCCGCGCATGGCATTGCCGCCGGAAGGGCACGAGGGTTTGGCTGCCGTGCCGTTGATCGAGCCGAGCGTCAGCCGCACGCTGGGGCTGATTGCGCGTCGGGGCCGGCCCTTGCGCCCGGCCGCTCAACTGCTGTACGACATGCTGGTCGCCAAGAAGACCTTGCCTCTCTCTGCGGAGTGAACTTTCGTTTTTCAGAATCCGCCCCGACGCAAACAGGTTCCGGCTGGCGCCACGGCCGTCGCCCGCAAGCTGACCGAGGGCAAGCACGGCACGTGCACGCCTGTCGAGGCCCCGCTCTGCGGCTCGGCACAATAGGCCTTTCTGCACCGCGCCGCAAGGCCCACGAAATGACTGCATGACGGAGCCCGAGCCCCTCACCCCACCACCGTCCATCGGCGTCGCCAGCGCCGCGCGCGACCTCTTTCACGCGCTCTGGCTGCATGCCCGTGGCACGCGCACACAACTGCTCGGCGCCGCCGGCCTGTTGTCGGCAGCCCAGCTGCTGCGCCTCACCATGCCCTGGCTCGCCGCCCAGGCGATCAACGCGCTGCAGCAGGACCTCATCGCCACAGCGGGCCGCTGGATCGTCTACCTGATCGGCATCTACCTGCTGTCGTGGCTGCTGCATGGGCCGGGCCGCTTGCTGGAGCGCAACGTCGGCGTGCGGGTGCGCGAGCGGCTGGCCGACCAGCTGTACGCGCGCATCGCCGCGGCGCCGCTGGCCTGGCGCGACGGCCGGCATTCAGGCGAGTTGCAGCACCGCGTGGTGCAGGCCAGCCGCGCCCTGTCGGACTTCGCCCAGAGCCAGTTCAGTTACCTGCAAAGCGCCTTCAACTTCGTCGGACCGATCGTCGCGCTGGCCTTGTTGTCGCGCACCAGCGGCGCCATCGCGGTGACGGGCTACGTGGTCATCGCCCTCATCATCCTGCGCTTCGACCGCACGCTGATGCGGCTGGCCCGCGCCGAGAACGACGCCGAGCGGCGTTACGCCGCTGCGCTGCTCGACTTCGTCGGCAATGCCGGCACGGTGATCGGCCTGCGCCTGCAGGCGGCTTCGCGCAAGCTGCTGGGCCGGCGCATGGACGCGGTGATCGCACCGCTGCGCCGCGCGGTCATGGTGAACGAAGGCAAGTGGTTTGCGGTGGACCTGCTCGGCATGGCGCTGACCTGGGTCCTGGTGGTGGTGTACGTGTTGCAGGCGCGGCAACCCGGGCAGGTGGTGTTGCTCGGCACCGTGTTCATGATCTACCAATATGCCCAACAGGCGGCATCGGTGGTCGGCGCGATGGCCTCGAACTTCCAGAGCTTCGCGCGCATGCACACCGACTACGGCAGCGCCGAGCCGATCTGGCAGGCGCCCGGCGACCCCGAGGCAGCCGTATCGGCCGTCGTGCCCGACGCGCCCTGGCAAACGCTGGCACTGCGCGGCGCCACGTGGCGTTATGCCGATGACGCGCGCGGTGGCCTGCAAGGTGTCGACCTGCTGCTGCAACGCGGTTCACGTGTGGCGCTCATCGGCCCGAGCGGCGGCGGCAAGAGCACGCTGCTCCGCACGCTGGGCGGCTTGTACCGCCCACAGCAGGGCGAGCTGCTGCGCGACGGCGCGGCCGTGGACTGGGCCGAACTGCGCACGCTGGCCACGCTGATCCCGCAAGAGGCCGAGGTGTTCGAGGCCAGCGTGGAAGAGAACCTGACTTTCGGCGAGCCGGCCGACGCGGCGGCACTGCAGTCCGCGGTGCACACCGGCGTGTTCGACGAAGTGCTGCAGCGCCTGCCCGAAGGCCTGGCCAGTGCGCTGAATGAGCGCGGCGGCAACCTGTCTGGCGGCCAGCGGCAGCGGCTGGCACTGGCGCGCGGTGCGCTGGCGGCGCGGGGCAGTTCGTTGCTGCTGCTGGACGAGCCCACCAGTGCGCTGGACCCGGAGGCCGAGGGCCGGGTCTTCGACCGTATCGTGGCCGCATTTCCGTCGGCCTGCATCGTCGCCTCGGTGCACCGGCCGGGCCTGCTGGCGCGGTTCGATACGGTTGTGGTGGTGGAGGGTGGGCGTGTGGTGGATGCAGGGCTGCGGGACGCGGTGCTAGGGAGGCGCGCCAAGTGACCTTGTTGTCGTGTCACCGATCTCGGTTCCAAGGTCAAATCGTCAGCCAGCACTGTGTCGGCGCCCGCTGACTTGTCCGCTCTCTGGCACGCGGGTGAGGGAGTCATACCGGCGACGCGCCCGGTATGCGGTGCCCTGCCCCCGGCCCGCCGACTCCCAAACGCCGTCTAGAAGGATTCCCAATCGCCCTCACCGCCCGCCGTCGCGGCTGGCTTGCCTGACGCCGCCTTCGGACCGGCCAGCGCACGGGCGATGGTCGCCTCGCTCGCAGCCGTTGCAGGCTTGGCCGCCGGTGCCCGCGCGATGGCTGGTGCGGGCGCCTTGGGCCGGTAGGCCGCGGGTTTGGGCTTGGGCGGGGCGGCGGCAGACGGGCGCATGGCGGCGGGGGCCGCGGTCGATGCATAGCCGCCTGGCCCCGCCACCATCAGGCCGTCTCCGCCGAGCCCGCCCGCGCTGTCGCTCACCTTGAACACCGCCACCGCCTGCGCCAGTTGCTCGGCCTGTTCGCGCAGGCTCTGCGCGGCGGCGGCGCTTTCCTCGACCAGGGCCGAGTTCTGCTGCGTCATCTGGTCGAGGTTGCTCACGGCCTGGTTGACCTCGCCGATGCCGCTGCTCTGCTCGGTGGCGGCGGCGGTGATCTCGCCGATGATGTCGGTCACGCGCTTCACCGACTGCACGATGTCGCTCATCGTGGTGCCGGCCTCGCTCACCAGCCGCGCACCGGATTCGACCTTGTCGACCGAGTCGCCGATCAGGCCCTTGATCTCCTTGGCCGCCTGGGCGCTGCGCTGGGCCAGGCTGCGCACTTCGCTTGCCACCACGGCAAAGCCCCGGCCCTGCTCACCAGCGCGCGCGGCTTCCACGGCGGCGTTCAGCGCGAGGATGTTGGTCTGGAAGGCAATGCCGTCGATCACGCCGATGATGTCGGCGATCTTCTTGCTGCTGTGGTTGATGTCTTCCATGGTGGTGACCACCTGGCGCACCACGTCGCCGCCCTTCTCGGCCACGCTGGAGGCCTTGGCAGCCAGGCTGCTGGCCTGGTTGGCGTTGTCGGCGCTCTGGCGCACGGTGCTGGTGAGCTGCTCCATCGACGCGGCGGTCTGCTGCAGGTTGCTGGCGGTCTGTTCAGTGCGTGCCGACAGGTCGTTGTTGCCGCTGGCGATCTCGGCGCTGGCGGTGGCGATGCTGTCGGTGCTGTGCCGCACCTGCAGCACCATGCGCCCGAGCGACTGGCTCATGTGCATCAGTGAACGCAGCAGGTCGCCGAACTCGTCGCGCCTGGTGGACACCACACGGTGGCTCAGATCGCCTTCGGCGATGCGCGCGGCCAGGCCGTTGGCTTCGACCAGCGGCTGCTGGATGCTGCGGATCAACCACCAGGCGCCGGCCAGCAGCGCCACCACGATCAATGCGATGGCGGCCATCGACGTGCGCGTGGTGAAGTCGCGCGCGGCCATGGTCTGGCCCTCGGCTTCGGCGGCGGCCTGCTCCTGCATGTCCACGAAGTCGTGCAGGTTCTTCAGGTACACGCTGACGGCGGGGTTGTATTGCGTGTTGATCAGCGCCGTGGCGTCGGCGGCCTGGCCGGCGGCCTTGGTGTCGCGCGCCTTGCCGCGCAGGTCGATCATGGTCTTGCGGCTGGCGGCGATCTTCTCCATCTGCGCGATGTCGACCGGGCGCAGCGACATGCCTTCGATGCCCTTTTGCACCTTCGAGATTTCGGCGGTGGTGGCGGCGATCACGTCCTTGAACGCAGCCTCCACAGCGGGTTCGCTGCTGAGGATCAACGCCTGGGTGCGCGCGGCATTGGTTTCGGTCAGGCCGACCCAGCGTGTGGCGGCCTCGACGCGGTCCATCATCACCTTCTGCGTGGCGGTGTTCTCGTCCTGCACGCGGGCCGAGCGTTGCCCGGCCCAGAGGATGAGCGCCAGCAGCGCCACGATGATGACGCTGACCGCCACCCAGAGTTTGGCGGCGATACGAAGATTGCTGAAATTCATTGGCTGCTCCCGTGCACAGGTTTGTATTTCGACCTGTTCACGGTATAGCACCTCACTGCGCACCAATCAATGGATGGATTCACCCGAAAGTGGCGCCAATCCTACGCGTGCGGCCCGTCAGGCCCGCCAGAGCGTGGGCAACAACCTCACTCCTCGCGGGCGATCTGGCTCGGCTTGAAGCCCAGGTCGGCGACCTTGCCCTTGCGGCCCCGCACGGCCCGCGCGTTGTTCAGCGAACGAATCTCGAGCGTCTCCTCGCGCGCCTTGCCGCCGCGGCCCGTGCCGCTGATGCGGATGCTGCGGCTGTAGGCGGCCGCACCGGCCAGCGTGTCCTTGTCTTCCAGGTCCATCAGCATCAGCCCGCGGCCGCCGTTGGCCATGGCTTTGAGCTCGCCGATCTCGAAGGTCAGGATGCGGCCGCCGGTCGAGGCGCAGGCCACGTGGGTCGCCGGCACCAGGGGCTGACCGCCACTGCCACCGCTGACATGCGACGGCGCACACACGGTTTCGCCGTCCCCAACCGTGATGAAAGCCTTGCCGCCCTTGTTGCGCCCGAGCATGTTTTCCACGTTTGCCAAAAAGCCGTAGCCGCCCGAGCTGCTGAGCAGCAGCGTGGCGCTGGCCGGGCCGGCGAAGTAATGCGCCACGTGGGTGCCGGCTTCCAGGTCGATCATGGTGGTGACCGGTTGGCCGTCGCCGCGCGCCCCGGGCAGCGTGGCCACGGGAATGCTGTAGACCCGGCCGGTCTTGTCCTTGGCCGTGCCGAACACCAGCAGCGTGTCGACGCTGCGGCATTCGAAGGTGCCGTAGAGCGCATCGCCCGACTTGAAGGTGTATTCGGGCGTGGCCTTGGCAGCGTCGCCGCCGGCCGCCGGGCGGTCGCGTGCCCAACCCTTTTGCGCGCGCACCCAGCCTTTTTGCGAGACCACCACGGTGACGGGTTCGTCGACGATCCTGACTTCGACCACGGCGCGTTTTTCGGCCTGGATCAGCGTGCGGCGCGGGTCGGCGAAGATCTTCGCGTCGGCTTCGATTTCCTTGATCATCAGCCGGCGAAGCACCGCCGGGCTGGCCAGCAGCTCTTCGAGCCGGGCCTGGTCATCACGCAATGACTTCAGCTCTTGCTCGATCTTGATGGCTTCCAGACGCGCCAGCTGGCGCAGGCGGATTTCAAGAATGTCCTCGGCCTGCCGGTCGCTGAGCCTGAAGCGTTCGATCAGCGCCGCCTTCGGGTCGTCGGCCTGGCGGATGATGGCGATGACCTCGTCGATGTTGAGCAGCACGATCTGCCGCCCCTCGAGGATGTGCACGCGGTCCAGCACCTTGTCGAGCCGGTGACGCGAACGCCGCTGCACCGTGGTCTGGCGGAAGGCGACCCACTCGTCCAGCATCTGGCGCAGCGACTTCTGCGTGGGCCGGCCGTCCAGACCGATCATCGTCAGGTTGATCGGCGAAGAGGTCTCCAGGCTGGTGTGGGCCAGCAAGGCATTCGTCAACTCGGCCTGCGAGATGCGGCTGGTCTTGGGCTCGAACACCAGCCGCACAGCGGCGTCCTTGTTCGACTCGTCGCGCACCACGTCCAGCACCGCCAGCAGCGAAGCCTTGAGCTGCGTCTGGTCGGCGCTCAAGGCCTTCTTGCCGGCCTTGATCTTCGGGTTGGTGAGCTCTTCGATTTCTTCGAGCACGCGCTGCGTGCTCACGCCCGGCGGCAACTCGGTGACCACCAGTTGCCATTGGCCACGGGCCAGGTCTTCGATCTTCCAGCGGGCGCGTACCTTGAGCGAGCCGCGGCCCGTGCGGTAGGCGTCGGCGATGTCGGCGGCGGGGCTGATGATCTGGCCGCCACCGGGGTAGTCGGGCCCGGGCACCAGGGTCAGCAGTTCTTCTTCGGTGAGCTTGCCGTTGGACTTGATCAGCGCCACGCAGGCGTCGGCGATCTCGCGCAGGTTGTGGCTCGGGATTTCGGTGGCCAGGCCGACGGCGATGCCGCTCGCGCCATTCAGCAGGTTGAACGGCAACCGGGCCGGCAGCTGACGCGGCTCGAGGGTGGAGCCGTCGTAGTTCGGCATGAAATCGACCGTGCCCTC
Organism: Rhodoferax sp.; assembly: GCA_028292305.1. Taxonomy (GTDB): domain Bacteria; phylum Pseudomonadota; class Gammaproteobacteria; order Burkholderiales; family Burkholderiaceae_C; genus Rhodoferax_B. The sequence continues at coordinate 7,036 of JAQGMQ010000647.1, read as the reverse complement.
GTCGATCTCGTCGAGCAGCAGGCTGGTGATGCGGGCCAGGCGCGCCTCGGTGTAGCGCATGGCCGCGGCGCCGTCGCCATCGCGGCTGCCGAAGTTGCCCTGGCCGTCGATCAGCGGATAACGCTGGCTGAAATCCTGCGCCATGCGCACCAGCGCGTCGTAGGCCGACTGGTCACCGTGCGGGTGAAACCGGCCCAGCACGTCGCCGACCACGCGGGCGCTCTTGACGGGCTTGGCACCGGTGGCGCCGTTGGCACCGCCAAAGCCCAGGCCCATGCGCGACATGGCATACAGGATGCGCCGCTGCACCGGCTTCTGGCCGTCGCAGACGTCGGGCAGCGCACGGCCCTTGACGACCGACAACGCGTATTCGAGGTAGGCGCGCTGGGCGTAGCCGGCCAGGCTGTCGGCATCTCCGCCGTCGCCGGAGCCGGCGTCCATCGGGTCTTGCGGCGGCGGTGGCGCGGGCGGATCAGAAGGTGGATCGGAAGGTGGATCGGACGGCGGATCTTGCGGAAAACCCAGGATGGTTTGTTCACTCATGACAAAGTAAGGGCTGGTCTCGGGGGGATCTAAAAATCGAAAGCGCGGCGACTCGGCCGGGGCATGGGCCCGCGGCGCTGCCGGCGGCTCAGAAGGCGAAACGAATCAAAAGGAATGACAGACCGAGACGGCAGTGCAGATGCAGCGAGGTCAGCAAAGGCAACACGTCAGCGCGTGGCCGCGGGCCGCACGGCGTCGAGCACCGAGGTCGCGAACTCGGGCAGGTTGCCACGGCCCACGGCACCGCCGGCCAGCTCCATGCGCACGCGCACCGGCCGGCGGCGTTGTTCGACCACCGCCTCGGGCGGCTTCAGGCCGTTGTACAGCGCCAGCACGGTTTTCACGTAGGCCTGGGTTTCCTTGTAGTTCGGGATGCGGTTGCCGGCACGCTGCACCGCGCCTTCGCCAGCGTTGTACGAGGCCACGGCCAGGTCCAGCTGGCCCGGGAACATGGCGATCAGGTCGTGCAGGTAACGCGTGCCGATGCGGATGTTGGTCTTCGGGTCGGTCAGCTTCTGCTCGACGCTGGCCTTGGCGTCGCCGGCTAGGCCATACCGTTCGGCAGTGGCCGGCATGATCTGCATCAGGCCCACGGCGCCCTTGGGCGACACGGCCGTGCTGCTGAAGCCCGATTCGGTCACGATCAGCGCCTGCAGCAATTCGTAGTCGATGCCGTGGCTCACGGCGGCTTCACGCAGGTGGTGCTTCACGAGTTTGTAGCTGGGCGAAATGTCGAAGAACGCCAGCAGCTTGGGCGGCGCGGTGGGCGCGGGGCCGGTGTTGGGCAAGGCCATCAGCGCGGTGTCGAAGCTCTCGTCCCCCTTGAAGAACAGCTCGTAGCGTTCGTCGACCCGTTCGGTGCCGAAATGCGCCACGCCCTTGGCGTCGATATAGCCCCAAACGTCGGCCATCGCGGACTGCTGCAAAAACAGTAGCGCAGCGGCGGCGGCCAATAAGCGCCAACCGGTCTTTTTGCTGCGAAATTCAATGGCCATGGGGTCGATCTCCTGAACGTGCGAGGGTGCTGATAAGCACGTCAAATGTCAATCTCGACCGCATCGCCGTGCAACTCCATCAGCTCGCGGCGCGAGGCGGCTTCGCCCTTGCCCATGAGCTTGGTGATGAGGTTTTCGGTGGCTGCGAAATTGATGTTGCCCAACTGGACGGGCAACAGACGGCGGGTGTCCGGATTGAGTGTGGTGTCCCACAATTGTTCCGCGTTCATTTCACCCAGGCCCTTGAAACGGCTAATACTCCACGCATTTTCGCGCACGCCTTCCTTGCGCAGCTTGTCCAGGATGGCGGTGAGCTCGCCCTCGTCGAGCGCATAAGCCTTGGATGCGGGCTTTTTGCCACGCGCTGGCGCATCGACCCGGAACAGCGGCGGCCGGGCCACGTACACATGGCCGGTTTCGATGAGCTTCGGGAAATGGCGGAAGAACAGCGTCAACAGCAGCACCTGGATGTGCGAGCCGTCCACATCCGCATCGCTCAGGATGCAGACCTTGCCGTAGCGCAGGCCGCTCATGTCCGGGGTGTCGTTGGGGCCGTGCGGGTCGACCCCGATGGCCACCGAGATGTCGTGGATTTCGGTGTTGGCGAACAGCCGGTCGCGCTCCACTTCCCAGGTGTTCAAGACCTTGCCACGCAGCGGCAGGATGGCCTGGCTTTCCTTGTCGCGGCCCATCTTGGCGCTGCCGCCGGCCGAGTCGCCTTCGACCAGGAAGACTTCGTTGTGCGCCAGGTCACGGCTTTCGCAGTCGGTCAGCTTGCCGGGCAACACGGCCACGCCCGAGCCCTTGCGCTTCTCGACCTTTTGCCCGGCCTTCTGCCGCGTCTGCGCAGCCTTGATGGCCAGCTCGGCGAGTTTGCGGCCGTATTCGACATGCTGGTTCAGCCACAGCTCGAGCGTGGGTCGCACGAAGCTGGACACCAGGCGCACGGCGTCGCGCGAGTTCAGCCGTTCCTTGATCTGGCCCTGGAACTGCGGGTCGAGCACTTTGGCGCTGAGCACGTAGCTGGCGCGGGCGAACACGTCTTCAGGCAGCAGCTTCACGCCCTTGGGCAGCAGCGAATGCAGTTCGATGAAGCTCTTCACCGCGTTGAACACGCCGTCGCGCAGGCCGCTTTCATGGGTGCCGCCGGCACTGGTGGGGATCAGGTTGACGTAACTCTCGCGCACCGGCTGGCCGTCTTCGGTGAAGGCCACGCACCACGAAGCGCCCTCGCCTTCGGCAAAACTCTCGTGCGCGTTGTCGGCAAAACCCTCGCCTTCGAACAGCGGGATCACCGGCTCGCCGTGCAACGTCTGCATCAGGTAGTCGCGCAGACCGCCCTTGTAGAGCCAGGTCTGCACGTCCTTGGTCTTCTCGATCGTGAGCGTGACGCTGACACCCGGCATCAGCACGGCCTTGCTGCGCAGCAGGTGGGTCAGCTCGGCCATGGGCAGCGCCGAGGCTTCGAAATACTTGGCGTCGGGCCAGACCCGCACGCTGGTGCCGGTCTTGCGGTCGCCTTCGCCGCTGCCGTTGTTGGGGCGGATGACCAGCGGCTCGATCACGTCGCCGCCGGAGAACACCAGCCGGGCCACCGAGCCTTCGCGGTAGGACGTGGCCTCGAGCCGCTTGGCCAACGCGTTGGTGACGCTCACGCCCACGCCGTGCAGGCCGCCCGAGAAGCTGTAGGCGCCGCCCTTGCCCTTGTCGAACTTGCCGCCGGCGTGCAGCCGGGTGAACACCAGCTCGATCACCGGCGCCTTTTCTTCGGGATGCATGCCGAACGGAATGCCCCGGCCATCGTCGTCGATGCTGACCGAACCGTCGGTGTGCAGCGTGACCTTGATCTTCTTGCCATGGCCGGCGAGCGCCTCGTCGGCCGAGTTGTCCAGCACTTCCTGGATCACGTGCAGCGGGTTGTCGGTGCGGGTGTACATGCCCGGGCGTTGCTTGACGGGCTCCAGGCCCTTGAGCACACGGATCGAACCTTCGGAATATTCTGTGACAGCCGAGGCGGCGGAATTAACGCGGGGAGTTGATGCCATGGCCGCGATTGTAGTGAGCAAAAGCCAAGCACTGGACGTTTTAACAGTAGCCATCGCACCGGGCCGCACCGGGCCGCACTGAGCCGCCGCTCAGGCACATCTCGCCGGCATTGCGTAAACTTCCACCCCCAGCCTGGCCATCCGGCCACACCTCATCCATGCCAAACACTCAAAAAACACTCTCCATCGCCCAGGTGCTGGTCTGCGGCGGCCTGATCGTCACGCTGTCGATGGGCATCCGCCATGGCTTCGGCCTGTGGTTGCAGCCTATCACCCAGGCCCAGGGCTGGACCCGCGAGACCTTCGCCTTCGCCATTGCCATCCAGAACCTGGCCTGGGGCGTGTCGGGCATCTTCGCCGGCATGCTGGCCGACCGCTTCGGCGCGTTCAAGGTGATCGTGACCGGCGCGCTGATGTACGCGCTGGGCCTGGTCGGCATGGCGCATTCACCGACGCCGCTGCTGTTCACGCTGAGCGCCGGCGTGCTGATCGGCATGGCCCAGGCCGGCACCACCTATGCCGTGGTGTACGGCGTGATCGGCCGCAACGTGGCGGCCGACAAACGCTCGTGGGCGATGGGCATTGCCGCGGCCGCGGGCTCGTTCGGCCAGTTCCTGATGGTGCCGACCGAAGGCTTCCTGATTGGCCGCTTCGGCTGGCAGGAGGCGCTGGTGATGCTGGGCGCCGCCGCCTTGCTGATGCTGCCGCTGTCGCTGTGGCTGCGCGAGCCCGGCTTTACCGGCAACACCCGGCCGGCGCGGCGCGAGCAGAGCATCGGCCAGGCGTTTCGCGAGGCCATCAAGTACCCGAGCTTCCAGTTGCTGATGGCCGGCTACTTCGTCTGCGGCTTCCAGGTGGTGTTCATCGGCGTGCACATGCCGAGTTATTTGAAGGACAAGGGCCTGTCGCCCGAGGTGGCGGGTTATGCGCTGGCGCTGATCGGGCTGTTCAACGTATTCGGCACCTACATCGCGGGCACGATGGGCCAGCGCCTGTCGAAGAAGAAGATTCTGGCGTTCATCTACTTCGCGCGGGCGGTGGTGATCAGCGTGTTTCTGTGGGCGCCGCTGTCGCCACTCAGCGTGTATATCTTTGCCGCCTTGATCGGCCTGTTGTGGCTGTCTACCGTGCCCGCCACGAATTCGCTGGTGGCGCAGATCTTCGGCGTGCAGCATCTGTCGATGCTCAGCGGCTTCGTGTTCTTCAGCCACCAGATCGGCTCGTTCTTGGGCGTGTGGCTCGGCGGCTACCTGTATGACCGCACCGGCAGCTACGACATTGTCTGGCTGATCGCCATCGCGCTCGGCGTGTTCGCGGGCCTGGTGAACCTGCCGGTCAAGGAAACGGCGATCACGCGCACCGCGCCCGTGGCGGGCTGACCGGTTCAAGCCATGAAACTGCGCACCCGCAAGACCCTGGCATTCGGCGCCGCGTTGACAGCCCTGGCCGCCGTGTTTGCGATGTACACGCAGCCGGCGTTCCTGGTGACGCTGGCCGACCAGCTGTGGGCCTGTTTTTAGCCGTCATGCCTCCAGCCAACATGCCGCACCAGGACCTGCTGCTGCCATCGGAATGGATTCAGCGCTGGTCGGACCTGGTTCCCAGCGGTGGCCGCGTGCTCGACGTGGCCTGCGGCGCGGGCCGGCACCTGTTCTGGTTCGCCGGCCGCGGCCACCAGGTGACCGGCGTGGACCGCTCTGCCGCAGCCCTGGCCGGCCTGCCGGCCGACTTCGAAACCCTCGAGGCCGACATCGAGAACGGCCCCTGGCCGTTCGAGGGCCGCCAGTTCGACGCCGTGGTCGTCACCAATTACCTGTGGCGCCCGCTGCTGCCGCGCATCGTGGCCAGCGTCGCGCCCGGCGGCGTGCTGCTGTACGAGACCTTTGCCCAGGGGCAGGAGACGATCGGCAAGCCGTCGCGGCCCGACTTCCTGCTGCAACCGGGCGAGCTGCTGCGGGCGGCGGCAGCCCTGCGCGTCGTGGCGTTCGAGGACGGTTTCATGGAGGACCCCGCGCGCTTCGTGCAGCGCATCGCCGCGGTCCGGGAAACCGGTGCGTCCCACCTGGCCCCACCGCGCCATCCCCTGTAGCCGGCTTTACCCCGGGGTCATCGGGAGCCCCCATCCGGCTGGGTAGAATGCGCCTTTCACCCGTTTGAGACTGCGGACATGACACCCATTACCGGCAGCATCGTGGCACTCGTGACCCCGATGCAGGAAGACGGCAGCGTCGACTACCCCACGCTGCGCAAACTGATCGATTGGCACATCGCCGAAGGCACCGACTGCATTGGCGTGGTCGGCACCACCGGCGAATCGCCGACGGTCAACGTCGAAGAACACCTCGAAATCATCCGCGTCTCGGTCGAACAGGCCGCTGGCCGCGTGCCGATCATGGCCGGCTGCGGCGCGAATTCGACGGCCGAGGCCATCGAACTCACGCGCTTCGCCAAGAAGGTCGGCGCCGACTGCCATCTGCAGGTCGTGCCCTACTACAACAAGCCGACGCAAGAAGGCCAGTACCAGCATTTCAAGGCCATCGCCGAAGCGGTCGACCTGCCGATGGTGCTCTACAACGTGCCCGGCCGCAGCGTCGCCGACATGCAGCACGACACCGTGCTGCGGCTGTCGGCCGTGCCCGGCATCGTCGGCATCAAGGAAGCCACCGGCAACATCGAACGTGCGCAGTGGCTGATCCGCGACGTGCCCAAGCACTTCGCCGTGTACTCGGGCGACGACCCGACCGCCGTGGCGCTGATGCTGTGCGGCGGCCAGGGCAACGTGAGCGTCACCGCCAACATCGCACCGCGCCTGATGCACGAGCTGTGCGTGGCCGCCATCGCCGGCGACGCCCGCACCGCCATGGAAATCCAGCGCAAGCTGATGCCCGTGCACAAGAACCTTTTCGTCGAAGCCAACCCCATCCCGCTGAAGTGGGCCATGGCGCGCATGAACCTCTGCGGCGGCACCATGCGCCTGCCGATGACGCCACTTTCCGCCGGCTTCGAGCCGGTGGTGGAAGCCGCGCTGAAAAGCGGCGGCCTCCTTTGACAGCCCCTGACAGATTTCAATAGGACGACTACGTGAATCAATTTGCAAAGCTGGCTCTGGTCGCACTGACCGTGGCCCTGGGCGCCTGCTCGGTGCTCGAAGGCGACAAGATCGACTACAAAAGCGCAGCCAAGGGCACGTCGCTCGAAGTACCGCCCGACCTGACCCAACTCTCGCGCGAAACCCGTTATGTGGTGCCGGGCACGCCGGTCACCGCCAGCAACTACCAGATCGGCCAGGCGGCGCCCACGGCCCCGACGGCTGCCACGGCCATCGGCGATGTGCGCATCGAACGCGCTGGCACCCAGCGCTGGCTGGTGGTGGCCCGCCCGGCCGACCAGCTGTGGAGCCCGATCCGCGACTTCTGGCAGGAGAACGGCTTTCTCCTGGTGCAGGACCAGCAG
>JAQGMQ010000554.1 GCA_028292305.1 Rhodoferax sp. | reverse complement strand
GTGGCCAACGCGCAGGCGCACAGCCCCAAGGAAGAAGAAAAGATCACGCCGCTGCAGCTGCAGAAGATGCCTGACGCCCCCGGCAAACAGGCGGCCATGGCCATCGTGTCTTACAAGCCCGGCCAGGCCAGCGCGCCGCACCAGCACGGCGGCACGGTGATGGCTTATGTGCTCGAAGGCAGCGTGGTCTCGCAGGTCAAGGGCGAAGCACCGAAGACCTACCGTGCCGGCGATTCCTGGGTGGAAGTGCCGCAAGTGCCGCACCTGCAATCACGCAACGCCAGCCAGACGCGGCCGGCGAAGCTGCTGGTGTGGCTGGTGATGGACGAAGGCGGCCAGATCAAGGAGCCTGTGCCGCAATGACGGCACGGTGACCATGCCATGACCACCCCACAAGCCGCGCAACAACGGCCTCATCCACCCGCCTTGTTCTATGCGCTGATCGCCAGCCTGCCGTTCAGCGATTTTCTGCAGACCACGGTGGTCGCCTTCAGCGCCGCGCCGGTGATGGGCGGCATCGCCGCCAGCCCCGAGGAATACAGCACGGTGGCCACGCTGTACGCCGTAGTGGCAATCGGCGTGATTGCACTGCACCGGCAGTTGCTGGCTCGGCTGGGCTGGCGCCATTTGCTGCAGGGCTCGGCCGCGTTGTACGCGTTGGGCGCCCTGGTGTGCGGGCTCAGCGCCAGTGTGGCCGGTTTTGCCGCGGGCCGGATGTTGATGGCGCTGGGCTGTGGCTCGTTCATGACAGCGGGGCGGGTGTTGGTCAACCACATTCCGCCCTCACCCCGGCGCTTTACCGGGATCAAACTTTTCGCCGCCGGCCTGGCCTGGGGGGGCGTGGCCGGGCCCTGGCTGGCTTCAGCGGCGCTGGCCGCGCAGGCCTGGCGCATGGCGTTCTTCGCGCTGCTGCTGCCGGCCGCAGTCATAGGCGCGCTGGCGGGCGCGGTAGTGCCCAACGACAGGCCCGAAAGCGATACGCCTGCGCAGCCGGTCTCCCGAAGTCTGCTGGTGTTGACTGGCGGTGCATTCCTGCTGTTGCACGCGCTCCAGCGGTCGAGCTTCGATTTCTTCAATGGCGCCTGGCTGCTGTGCGGCACTGCCGCGCTGGCCGTTGCCGGCCTGTCGGCTTTCGTCTGGCTGAGCCGGGCCAAAGCCGGCGCGGCCATCAGCTTCAGGCCACTGGCACAGCGCCGCTATCTGCTGGGGCTTGGCATGTTTGCCCTTGGTTACGTGCTGCTCGGCGCCAACAGCAGCATGCTGCCGGTACTGCTGCAGCGCGCGCTGGGGTTGCCGCTGGAGGTGGTGGGGCGCGTCATCGGCATCGGCGCGCTGGGCGGCGTGGCCAGCTGGATCGTGTTGTCGCGCCTGTTGCCGCGCCACCCCGGCCCAACGCGTTATTACCTCGTGGGCTTCGGCTTGCTGCTGTGCTGTGCCAGCCAACTCTCGGGCCTGAGCGAATCGGCCAACCTGTGGCAGAGCGTGGTGCCCGCGCTGCTGTGCAACGGCGCCTTCGTGATCGTGGTGCTGGCGACCACTGCCATGCAGACCTTTCAGACGCTGCAGCGGGACGAGACCACGTTCTCCCACGCCAACCAGGTGAAGAACATTCTCGGCCAGTTTGGCGTGGCCGCCGGCATCGCACTGGCCACGCTGTGCATGCAGTGGCGCAGCAGCCTGCACTACGCCCGGCTCGGCGAAAGCCTTTCGGCCGCCAACCCGGCGCTGGCGCAGACTCTGACCACGCTGACGCAGCGTTTTGCCGCAGAAGGCCAGGTGGCCGAAGCCCCGGCGATGGCGGTGGTCCACTTGGGCCAATGGCTCAACCAGGCCGCCACACTGATGGGCGCACTCGACTATTTTTTTGTTGTGAAGATCATCGCCGGTGGCTGCCTGGCGGCCATTGCGCTGGAAGCTGCGTGGCACCGCTGCAAACTTGCCTGAGCTTCAACAGATCGGCTCATCCGCATGCCGCTGCAACGGCAGCCACAGCCTGAACCGCGTGCCGCCGTCGATCGCCTCCCAACCCACCTGACCACCCACGGCCTGGGCCCGGCGCGCCATGTTCGACAGGCCCTTGCCTCGCACGCCGGCAGTGGCCGCCACGTGGGCGCCGGGCTCGGCCCGCGCGACGCTTTGGCCGTTGTCGTCCAGCGTGACGAACACGCCACCATCGGCCTCGCCGGTGGCCACGCGCAGCTCGGTGGCGCCGGCGTGTTGCAGGATGTGGGAGATCGCCTCCTGCAGGATGCGCAGAACGTGCAGCGCGCCGCGCGGGTCGAGCCAGTCGATGGCGGGCAGGTCGCTCACTTCCCAGCGCAGCTTCAGGCCCGAGCCCTGCAACCTGGGCGTGAGGCGGTAACGCAGCGTGGCCAGCAGCAGCAGCAGGTCGGCCTCCACCGGCTCGAGCGAGTCGACGGTGAGCTTCAGGTCTTCGATGCATTCGCGCAGCACAATGGCCATCCTGGCCTCACTGAGCTGGCCCGATTCGGCTACCTTGAGCGCACTCATCAGCTGCGAGCCCATGCCGTCGTGGATGTCCTGCATCAAGCGCTGGCGCTCGCGCGTGAGCATCTGGCGCTGCTGCACGGCGCGCAGGCGCTCATAGCTTTCGGCCAGCTCGGCCTCACGCTCGCCGAGGCGGTGGGTGAGGCGTGCGTTGGCCTGTTCGGCCTCGTCCACGGCGCCCACATAGCGGCTCAGGATGACGTAGATGAACATCGCCAGCCGGGCCACGGTGGACAGGGGCCAGGCATACAGATGCTCGGCGTCGACCATGAAGTTCTGCATCATCCAGTCGTGCACCGCCACCGGCACGTGCAGCAGGCCGATCGACGCGGCCACGATGCCTTCGCGGCCGCCATGGCGCCACGCGGCCCAGGCCATGAGGATGTTGGCGGGCACACCGGCGCCGATGGTCACCAGGTAGGCCAGCGGGGCCAGCGCGGCGATCCATTCGTGGTCGGCCACCAGCGGCAGGGTGACGATGCTCGACGCCACCAGCAGCGCCAGCAGCACCCGCGTGGGCCAGCGCGGCGCCGTGGGCACCAGGGTGGAGACAAACACATACCAGGTCACGAGCAGGGCGTTGCCCGAGTTGATGGTCATCCAGCCGAACCAGGCCGAGGGGATGGGCAGCGGCTCCAGACCCACGTGGTAGCGCAGGCCGCGTAGCACCCACAACAGCGTGAACAGCGCGAACAGCAGGTAGGTGCGTTCACGCCGGCGCAGCAGCCACACCGCCAGCGCAAACGCGCCCAGGCCCAGCGCGGCCATGCCCAGCACGTCGGCCACGCCGGTCTGCAGCAGGCTGCGCAGCCGGTAACGCGGCGCGAGGTCTTGCGCCGGCCCGACCCAGATCGACGACAGGCCACCGCCCGCGCCCGGCAGGCTGTCGATGCGGATGCGCAGCATGGCCGGCGGCGGCAGTGTGCCGTCGGCATCCAGCGGCACCCACAACGGAAAGTTGAAGGCCGTCCAGACCACGTCGCCGAGCGAGCGGTAGAGCAGCTGGTCGTCGCCATACACGGCGATGCGACCCAGCGTCTGCCAGCGCGGCAGGTAGAGCATGAGTCCGCCGGAGCCCGGCGGCGTGGCCGTCTGGACGCCGGTGCCCGGCGTTGCCGCGTGCAGTCCATCGAGCCGGACCTGCAGCCAGGTGACCTGTGGCAGCGGCTCGCCCGCGTCGTCGTCCGGGCCCTGGGTGCGCGGCCAGCTGAGGGGCAGCGACACGGGCGACCACGGCCCGGCGACATCGGCCGGATTCAGCAGCCGTGCCGGTTCGCCGAACGAGCCCGCGGGCCGCGTCAGCAGCTCGGCCTGCACGAAGTGGCGTGTGGCCGGGCTCGGCGGCCCCGCGTCGAACACCGCGGCCAGGCCCGTGGCCAGGAGCCAGCACAGTGCCGCCAGCAGCGCGAGCCAGGCCCAGACGCGCAACCCGGGCAGGGTTGCGGTGTGGTGCCGGGTGGAGGCGAATGGTGCACGCATGGGCGTCAGGCGTTGGCCCAGTCGGAGGTGAAATCGAGCGTCTTGTCCATCGAGACATCGGGCGATTTCGCAAGCGGCAGCCACAGCTTCAGGCGGGTGCCGCGGGCCATGGTTTCCCAGGTGACGCGGCCGCCCAACGCCTGCGCGCGGCGCACCATGTTCGACAGGCCGCGGCCCGTGCCGGAGGCATTGGCGTCCTGCCCCGGCAACCGTGCGGCAAAGCCCCGGCCGTTGTCGTCGAGCGTGACGAACACGCCACCGTCGGCCTCGCCGGTGGCCACCCGCAGCTCGGTGGCGCCGGCATGCTGCAGGATGTTGGAGATGCCTTCCTGCAGGATGCGCAACACATGGAGCGCGCTGCGCGGGTCGAGCCAGGCCAGCGTGGGCACGTCGCTGACCTCCCAGGCGAGCTTCAGGCCCGAGCCCAGCAGGCGCGGCGCCAGGCGGTAACGCAGCGTGGCCAGCAGCAGCAGCAGGTCGGCATCGACGGGGTCGAGCGAATCCACGGTGAGCTTCAGGTCGTCGATGCATTCGCGCAGCACCATGGCCATGCGGGTCTCGCTGAGCTGGCCCGACTCGGCCACCTTGAGCGCGCTCATGAGCTGCGAACCCATGCCGTCGTGGATGTCCTGCATCAGCCGTTGGCGCTCCCGCGTGAGCATCTGGCGCTGCTGCACGGCACGCAGGCGTTCGTAGCTTTCGGCCAGCTCGGCCTCGCGTTCCGAGAGGCGCCGCGCCAGCCGCGTGTTGGCCTGCTCGGCCTCGTCGACCGCGCCGATGTAGCGGCTCAGAATGACGTAGATGAACATCAACAGCCGCGCCAGCGTGAGGAACGGGCCGTAGTACATGTCTTCCGGGCCGATGAAGTAGTTTTGCATCATCCAGTCGTGCACGGCCACCGCCGCGTCGCACAGCCCGATGGACGACGCCAGGATGCCTTCGATGCGGCCATGGCGCCATGCCGCCCAGGCCAGCCCCACCACGGTGGGCAGGCCCACCGCGAAGGTCAGCAGATAGGCCAGCGGCGCCAGGGTGTCCATGCCGGGCAGCACCGCCAGCGGCGGCAGCGTGGCCACGCACGACAGCAAAGTCAACACCAGCAGACTTCGGCCGACCCACAACCAGCGCCGACCCAGCGGCACCAGCGAGGCGACGAAGTAATACCAGCTCACGAGGATGGCCGGCACGGTGTTCACCGTCATCCAGCCGAACCAGGCCGACGGCACGGGCAGGGGCTCCAGCCCCAGGTGGAAGTGCAGCCCGCGCAGCACCGCCAGCACGGTGAAGATGGCAAACAGCAGGTAGGCGCTTTCGCGGCGGCGCATCAGCCACACGGCCAGGGCGAAAGCGCCCAGGCCCAGCACGGCCACGCCGCTGAGTTCGGGCAGGCGCACCTGCAGCAGGCGCCGCAACTCGTAGTGCGGCCGGAGCGCAGCGCCGCCGATGTACAACGACGACAAGGCACCGCCGGCGCTGCGCTGGCTGTCGATGCGGATGCGCAGCACGCCGGGCAGGGGCTGCGTGCCTTCGGCGTCGAGCGCGATCCACAGCGGATGGTTGTAGCCGTTCCACACCAGGTCGGCGGTGGAGCGGTACAGCAGACGCTCATCACCGTAGATGGCGATCTGGCCGATGGTCTGCCAGCGCGGCAGGTAGAGCCAGGTGCCTGGGCTTGGCGCGGCACTGCCGCCGGCACTGCGAACGTCGCGCGGCACGTCGACGCGGAACCAGGTGGTGCGCCGCGCATGGGCCTCGGGGTCACCGTCGGGCAGCACGGTGCGGGGCCAGATGAAGGGCAGGGCAACGGTCTGCCACGGGTCTGGCGCACCCGCGGCGGCGCCTGTGTCGTCATCCGTATCGGCCGGCAGTGGTTCTCGCCGACGCGGTGCCGGCGCGAAGACCCCGCCGTCCGAGGCCAGCACCCGCGCTGTGGTGATGTGTTGCGCCGCGGGCTCGGCCAACGCCGTTGGCGCACTGGCGGCACGCAGCCCCAGCGCCAGCAGCACGGCGGCGCTAACGCGCCAGCAGGCCCTGGATACGCGCTTCATGGATGGCCTCGAGCTGAGACCGAACCTTGAGCTTGGCGTAGATGCGCCGCTCGAAACTCAGCACGGTGTTGCGCGACAAGCTCATCAGGCCGCCGATTTCCTCGTAGCTGAACCCCTTGGTGATGTAGTCGAGCACCTGGCGTTCGCGCGGTGACAGGTGCGCCTGCTCCGCCTGTGCCGCCACCGGCAGCGGCTCTTCGGCCCTGGCCTGCGCCGGGCTCTGCAGCGGCATGGTTTCGCTGGTCAGCGCATGGCGGAACCGCGTCAGCAGCTGGCGCGCGATGAGCGGGCTGATGGGACTGCCGCCGGCATACACGTTGCGGATCTCTTCGGTCACGCGCTCGGGCATGCTGTCCTTCAGCAGGTAGCCCGCGGCGCCGGCTTCCAGGCTCTGGATCACATGGGCTTCGTCGCCGAACACGGTGCTGACCATCACATGGCAGGCCGGC
>JAQGMQ010000539.1 GCA_028292305.1 Rhodoferax sp. | reverse complement strand
TTTGCCCAGCCGGCACCCGCGAGAGAGTGATCGGCAGCGGCACGGTCACCGTGGTGGAGAGCCGGGGCGCGGCGAAGGCCCAGCCGCCGGCGCCCGCGCGCTCAGGGCTTCGTGACCTGATCGACCGCTCGGACGAACAGAACCTCGCGGAAAAGCGAATGCAGCGGGTCATCGGGCAGTGATCGCGGTGCTGGCGATGGGCTGACGACACGCGGCTTTTGACTTACCCACCGACCCGTTCTCGAAATCCTCGAAAATACGCGGCTTTCCGCCCCTCTACAAATTCCATGACCGACGCTACGACCACCCCCGAACGCCCGCCGCTGCCCGACCACCTCTCCGTCGACCCACGCAGCCCACACCACGTCGCCGCCATCTTCGAACACGACATCGGCATCCGTTTCAACAACAAGGAACGCATGGACGTGGAGGAATATTGCATCAGCGAAGGCTGGGTCAAGGTCCCCGCGGGCAAGGCGCTGGACCGCAAGGGCAAGCCGCTGATCATCAAGCTGAAGGGCAAGGTCGAGGCGTTTTACCGGTAGAGCCGGCACAGCATCGACCGGTATTTTCCTACAGCCCCGCCCGCCACCCGCGCCTAAGCTCCGCATTGAAAGCGAGGACACCCCATGGCAAGCGACACCCAACTGCAACCGACCATCGCCCGCATCTGGCGGGGGCGCACACGGTCCGAGGTGGCCGACGCCTACGAGCTCTACAACTACGAGGTCGGCATCAAGCCGCTGCTGGCCAAGGCCCTGGGGGTGCAGACCTTCCGCGAGGACCGCGCGGGTGAGGTCGAGTTCATGACCATTTCCTATTGGGCCGACGAGGCCTCGATGGGCGGGTTTGCCGGGGGTGATCCGCGGCAGATCCACCACTTGCCGCGCGATGCCGAGTTCCTCATCGCGTTGCCGCGTGACGTGCAGGTGCTGCGCCTGCTGACCGGCCACGGTGCATTCGCGCCGCCCATGCAGCCGCCGCCAGCAGCTTGATCTAACCCAGCTCGGCCTGCACCGCCACCTGCGCGGCGGTGCGCTTCTTCCACACGTCCATGGCCAGGCACGGGTCGACCCAGGCCTTGGCTTTCTCGGGCAGGCTGCGCAGCAGGTAGGCCGGGTGGTGGGTGACGACCACCGGTACGCCGTGGTACTGGTGCACTTGGCCACGCAGCCGGCCGAGCGGCGTGGCCTGCACGTCGGGCACGGTCTCGGCCAGCAGCGACTGCACGGCGAAGCGGCCCATGGCGATGATGACCTTGGGCTGCAGCAACTCGACCTGGCGGCGCAGGTAGGGCGCGCATTGCGCTACCTCGTCGACGCCCGGGTTGCGGTTGCCCGGCGGGCGGCACTTGAGCACGTTGACGATGCAGGCGGCCTTGTGCGGCTGGCCATCCTCGCTGCCGTGGCGGCTCACGCCGATGGCCTTGAGCATGTTGTCGAGCAGCTTGCCGGCCTGGCCCACGAAGGGCTCGCCCTGCAGGTCTTCGTTCTCGCCCGGCGCCTCGCCGACGATGAGCCAGTCGGCCTGCGGCGGGCCGCCGTCGGCCGGGGCGGCAGGGCCCACGCCGAACACGGTGTTCTTGCGGTGGTTGCTCAGCGTGCAGGCCACGCAGCCGGCCACGGCTTGCTGCAGCGTGGCCCAGTCCATGCTGGCCACGGCGCCCGTGGGTACGACAAGCGGCGTTGCCGCCAACAGGGCCGGCGAGACCAACGGTGACGCGGCACGCGCGGCGACAAGTTCGGGCGCGTCGGCCATGGCTTCAGCGATGCTGCGCGGCGCGTTGCGCACCGGCGTGGCAGTGGGTTCGGGGGCCGGCACCGGCGCAGCGGCTGCCGCCACCACCGATTCAGGCCACCACACGGGCACATGCATTTCTTCCAGCATGGCGCGCTGGCGGGCATCCAGGTTCAGGCTCATAACTTCAGGCTCATGACGATCGCGTCCTCGCGTTGGCCAAACGCGCCAGGGTAATATTTCTTGCGCAGCCCCACACGCTGAAAGCCGTGGGCGGTGTAGACCTGCAAGGCGCGCAGGTTGCTCACCCGCGCCTCCAGCCACAGCCACTGCACGCCCTGCCCCAGCGACCACACGCCCAAAGCGTCGAGCATCACGCGGGCCCAGCCCTGGCCCTGGTAGGCGGGGGTGACGGTGATGTTCAGCAGATGCACTTCGTCGACGCCTTTCATGGCCACGAAGTAGCCGAGCAGTTGGCCGTCGGCCACCAGCACCTGGGCCTGGTAGCCGGACTTCAGCGCGTCTTCGAAATTGATGAGCGACCACGGGTGTTCGTAGGCCGTTTGCTCGACCTGCACGACGACCTCTAGCCAGGGGCCGGCCATCGGCTCGAAGCTGGCCTCGCGCACCTGGGGCAGGGCGCTCATGGGGCGTGCTCCGAGTTGAGACCGGCGCGGGCTTCACAACAGATGGCGTTCATTTCGCCACTTTATCCGTTCCGTTGGCGGTTGCCACGGCCTGGGCCGCGTCGGCGGCCGCCTGTTTGATGAACATGCGCTCGGCCGTGGTCTGGGCCACCTTGTCGCGGATATAGCGCGGCAGGGCGGCGCTGGCAGGCACCGCGGCGCCAGCGGCCAGCAGTGCTGGCGCCAGGCGCAGCATGGCGGTCGCGGTAGGCAGGGCCGGCACGTCGGGCGTGGCGCTG
>JAQGMQ010000525.1 GCA_028292305.1 Rhodoferax sp. | reverse complement strand
TTGGCCAAGGGCCGCTCGGCGGGCGATGTGGCGCGCATGCTGAACGACCACCTGCGCGGTCAGACGGTCTACACCGACGGCTGGGCCAACGACTACAGCTGGGTTGGTGCGCTGTTCGACGCGGCCGATCTCACGCCGGGCTTCCGGCTGGAAAACCTGCACGCGCTGCTGCAGGACGACGAAGCCGACCGGTGGCACGACACCAAGCAGCTGGTGCGCCAAGAACTCGGCGGCCCGCGCCACCGCGCCAGCACCGACGCGCGTGTGCTGCAGCAAACCCTGCTGCGCCTGCGCGAGCAACGCCTGGACCACTGAAACACGTCATGCCTTCTGGCGGCGCTGCTGCAGCCACTCGGTGATGACGGCCTGGTCGTTCTGCGTGCGCAGTGCCTGGTACGCCGCTTCGGCCTCGGCGTAGCGCCGGCGCAGGAAGTTGAGCCACTGCTTCAGCCGCCCGGCGCGCTGGCGCGGCTCGAGCCGGCCGCACACCAGTTGCCAGAAGTTATCGATCAGCGGCAGCAGGCTCGGCCAGGCGACCACCGGCGTGCCGTCGTCGTCATGGCCTGTGGCATCGTGCCCCCGAATCGCCAGCGCCAGGCCGGGGTCGGCCACCATGCCGCGGCCCAGCATCAACTGCGTGCTGCCCGAGGCATCACGGCAGCGCAAGGCGTCATCCACGTTCCAGATTTCGCCGTTGGCCACCACCGGCACCGCCACCGCGGCGCGGATTTCGTGGATACGCTCCCAATAGGCGGGCGGGCGGTAACCGTCGGCTTTGGTGCGCGCGTGCACCACGAGTTCACCGGCGCCGCCCTCCACCATGGCCAGCGCGCATTCCACGGCGCGGCTGCCGTCGTTGAAGCCCAGGCGCATCTTGGCCGACACCGGCATGTCAGGCGGCACGGCACGGCGCACGGCGGCGACGATCCGCGCCACCAGCTCGGGCTCGTCGAGCAGCGCCGCACCGCCGCCGTGGCGGTTCACCACCTTGGCCGGGCAGCCGAAATTGAGGTCGATGCCGGCCGGGCCCAGATTCGCCAGCCGCGCCGCGTTGTCGGCCAGGCACGACGGGTCGGAGCCCAGCAATTGCGCCCGTACCGGCACGCCGGCAAACGTGCGTCCGCCATGGGCCAGCTCGGGGATCACGCGCAGAAACACGCGGTCGGGCAGCTGCGTGTTGGTGACGCGGATGAACTCCGACACGCAGCGGTCGATGCCGCCAACCCGGGTGAGGATGTCGCGCAGCACGAAGTCGAGCAGGCCCTCCATCGGCGCCAGGAGCAGGCCCCGCGCCGGGAGCGGCGCATGCAGCGGCAGGGCTACCGACATCTCGGGGATCACCTGATGTGCCAGCAAACGCCTCGGCGAAGGTCCAGGCGCCCCCACCAGCCCGCCGCCGGGCCGCCCCAAGGCGGGCGACGCCCCCTCGGGGGGCAGCGCAGTACACGCAGTGACAAGCGTGGGGGCATCAATACTTTCCGACGTAATCCTTTTTGCCCACTTCGACGCCGTTGTGGCGCAGGATCGCATAGGCGGTCGTGGTGTGGAAGAAGAAATGCGGCAGGCCGTAGTTCAGCAAATACGACTGGCCGGTGAAGACCTTTTCCTTCGGCGTGCCGGCCTGGGTCACGATGCGGCGGTCGGCCGCGCCTTCGATGTCGGCCTGCGGCAGGCCGCCGATGAAGGTCAGGGTCTTGGCGATGCGGGCCTGCAGGTCGGCGAACGTGGCTTCGGTGTCGTCCATCTTCGGCACCTCGACGCCGGCCAGCCGGGCCGACACGCTCTTGGCGAAATCGGCGGCCACCTGCACCTGGCGCAGCAGGGCGAACATGTCGGGGTACAGGCGGGCCTGCAGCAGCGCGTCGGGCTCGATCTTGCGTTCGGCGGCGTGGACTTCAGCCTTGTGCAACACGGCGCTGAGGCCACCGAGCATTTGTTGGAAAACGGGCACCGAAGCGGCGTAGAGGGAAACGGTCATGGTGGGGCTCCGGAAGCGAATGGGGTAAATGCGAGAAAGCCCACGAGTTTAGGGCTTGCCGCCGGCACGCGCTCGGCAGCAGCGGCCACGGGGCAATCACCTGGCGCATCAACGCCTCAGGGCGCGCCCGCCCCACCGTGGCCTTGAGGCCTACCGCAGCGTACTGGCCTTCACCGCCACATCGAACCGCAGCGAACTGCTCGCCTCGCCCCGCCCCGCCGTCTTGCTGCGCCCGATCCACAGCCAGCTCTTGCCGTCGGCACTGCGGGCGTACTGGAACTTGCGTTTCAGGCTGGCGCCGATGCGGGGCACCTCTTCTTCTTCGAGCCACAGGCGCTCGGTGTCTGGCATGGGCTGGGTCGGGTCTTGCCGCAGCAGGTGGCCGCGGGGGTAGAACACGTAGGCGCGCACGTTGGCGTCTTCGGGGATGGGCAGCGGGCTGATGAAGTTGGGCTGGTCGTCCAGGCCGTCCAGGAACGCGCTGAACGCCGGGTCGGCCGCGCCCAGCACCTCGGGCGACGGGTAGAAGCGTTTCATGCCGGCGCGTTCGAGCTGGATGTCGAGCGGGTCGGCCAACTGCAGGCCGTTGCGGCGCACCGGCAGCAGCGGCGTCCAGTTGGCGGGCACGGGGGTCGCCAGGCGGTAGACGATCTGCGGATCGGTGGCGGCAAACTTCAGCTGTTGCTGGAACGCCAGGCCCTTGGCTTCGAGGTCGCGGTCGAGCGGCTCACCCGACGTGCCCTGCACCTTCTTCTCGATGGCCCAGGCCAGGTTGGCCATCTCGTCGCGCACCAGGAAGGTGTGTTCCAGCGGCTCGCTTTCCATCACGCCGTCCAGGCTGTCGGGCACGAACACGGTGGCCTGCAAGCGCTGCTGCAGGGCTGGCGCGGCGCTGATCTCGAACATGCGCCAGGGCACGCTGGCCGAGGCCGAGATCGGGCCGGGGCGGCTGACGATGCCGAAGCTGTCGACCACATCGAACTGGCTCACCTGGTACAGCGCGCCCACCGGCAGGCGCACCGGCACCAGGAACCAGTCGTTGCCGAAGGTCAGCGCGAATTCGGTGACCGACAGGCGCAGCAGGTCGGTGGCGCCGGCCTCCGCACCCGCGAAGTTCACGTTGCCGTCTTCGAATTCCCAATAACGATCGGCCGGCATGCCGGGATAACGCACGGGCGTCGGGTGGCGCCGCGCCACCGCGAACTGCCGCGCCGGCACGGGGGCACCGGCGTCGGCACCGGCGTCCACCAGCGGCGTGGCCCGGAACTCGTCCCAGTCGACATGGCCGTCGGTGTATTCGGGTACGCCGAGGGCCACGGCGCCAGAAGCGGCACCGGCGACGGCGACCGGCCCGGTGGCCAGCGCAAACGCGTATTCGAAA
>JAQGMQ010000523.1 GCA_028292305.1 Rhodoferax sp. | reverse complement strand
GGCGATCTATGGAAGAAGAATCTGCTGGGCGGGAGGCCAGGGCGATGAGCCGTCTCTATCTGCTGGTGGAGGGCCAGACGGAAGAAGCCTTCGTCAACGAATTGCTGACCCCGCATTGCGCGAGGCTTGGGCTTTACCTGACGCCGATCATCGTCACGACGAGCCCCGGCTACAAAGGGGGCGTGGTCCGGTACGCCAAGATCAAGCCTCAGATCGAAAGGCTCTGCAAGCAGGACGAAGCCGCCCACGTCACTACGTTGTTCGACCTCTATGCGTTACCCAGCGATTTCCCTGGTAAAGCTAGCGCCGCCTTTCCTGCGGCCGAGACCGGGCGACACAGGGCCCAATTCATTGAAGCCGAGTTGGCCCGTGACATCAACCGGCGCAATTTCATTGCGAACCTGCTGGTGCACGAGTTCGAGGCGTTGCTCTTCACGCAGGTGGATGCCTTTGCGCAATGGACGGACGACGACCGTGTGCTCGAGTCCTTGAGGGCGACGCGACGTGCAACAGCGCCCGAGGACA
The DNA here is from genome assembly GCA_028292305.1 of Rhodoferax sp. Taxonomy (GTDB): domain Bacteria; phylum Pseudomonadota; class Gammaproteobacteria; order Burkholderiales; family Burkholderiaceae_C; genus Rhodoferax_B. Next base: position 4,572 of record JAQGMQ010000523.1, on the reverse strand, counting down.
TCAACGACAGTCCGCATACCGCACCCTCGAAACGCATCCTTGCCGCAATGGCCGGTTACCAGAAGACGTTTCATGGGCTATTGATTGCTTGTGACATCGGGCTGGATGCGATCCGGCGAGAGTGCCCTCACTTTGGCGCCTGGCTTCAAAAAATCGAGACCCTGGCACTCGGGTAGTCCGGGCAAGATGGGTTGCTCATCTTGAAGTTGGCCGTCACGACCCGGCCTTCCCTTCAAGATTCAACCCGCCTCGCCGATAACCTGGGGTGGCGCGCGGCGGCGGTCCGCGTGCTGTGCGGCCGCCTGCGGGCCACATCTCCGATCCCAAGGAACACCAGGAAACCCATGAAATTGAACGACATCCGCGTAGCCCACAAGCTGTGGTCCACCATCCTCGGCCTGTTGCTGCTGTTGCTGGCCGCCGCGGCCTTCACCCAGTACCGCGCCGGCGTGGCCATGGAGAAGGCGCTGGCCGACGTGCAGCGTTTCGAGGCCAACATCTCGGCCGCGCTGCGCTGGCAGGGGCTGACCGAGACCAACACCGAACGTTCGCTGGCGGCCATTGCCAGCAGTGAAGCGCCGGTTGAAAAGTTCTTTGCCGAGCGCCAGGCCGAAGGCACGGCGCGGATCAGCGAAGTGCAGAAGGGTGTGCGCGAGGTGTCGGTGACCGATGCCGACAAGGCGGCGCTGGCCAAGGTGGGCGATGCCCGCACCGTGCTGCTCGACACGCTGAAGCGCCTGCCCGCGGTCAAGGCGTCCACCGAGCCCGATGCGCGGCGCAACTTCGCCATCAAGGAATTCCTGCCGACCGCCCTGACCTACATCGAAGCGCTGAAGGTCTTCGTCAAGGTACAGGAAGACCAGCGCGACGCCGCCAAGGCCGCGGCCCTGGACGCGCGCCACAACGCCACGTTGCTCGGGCTCGGCATCGCGGTGCTGGTGATCGTGCTCGCCATCTGGATGGCCGCCGCGCTGGTGCGCTCCATCACCCTGCCGCTGGCCAGCGCGGTGGCCATGGCGCGGGCCATCAGCGCGGGTGATCTCACGCACACGCTGGCCGCGGACCGGAAGGACGAGTTCGGCGCGCTGCAGCAGGCGTTGGGCGACATGGTGGCGCGGCTGCGCGGCCTGGTGTCCGAGGTGCGCAGCGGCGTCGAATCGGTGTCGACGGCGTCGAGCGAGATCGCCACCGGCAACCAGGACTTGTCGTCGCGCACCGAGCAGACGGCCGCCAACCTCGAAGAAACCGCCGCCAGCATGGAGCAGTTGACCAGCACCGTCACGCAGTCGGCCGACACCGCGCGCCAGGCCAACCAGCTGGTGTCAACGGCCGCTGACGCCGCCACGCGCGGCGGCAACGTGGTGGGCCAGGTGGTGCAGACCATGGAGCAGATCAGCGCTTCGTCGAAGAAGATCGCCGACATCATCGGCGTGATCGACGGCATCGCGTTCCAGACCAACATCCTGGCCCTGAATGCCGCCGTGGAAGCGGCGCGCGCCGGCGAACAGGGCCGCGGTTTCGCCGTGGTGGCCAGCGAGGTGCGTTCGCTGGCCCAGCGTTCGGCCCAGGCCGCCAGGGAGATCAAGTCGCTGATCGACAACTCCGTCGGCGCGGTCGACGCCGGTTCGGCGCAGGCCGGCCAGGCCGGTGCGGCCATGCAGGAGATCGTGGGCAGCGTGCGCCGTGTGTCGGACTTGATCGCCGAGATCACCGCGTCGTCCACCGAGCAGCGCGACGGCATCGGCCAGGTCAACCAGGCGGTGAGCAACCTCGACCAGATGACCCAGCAGAACGCGGCGCTGGTGGAGCAGTCGGCCGCCGCCGCCATTGCCTTGCGCGAGCAGTCGCAGCGCCTGGCCCAGGTGGTGTCGGTGTTCAACGTGGGCTCGGCGCTGGCGCTGCGCCAGGTCTGACCCGCTGCGCCGGGCCGGGGTCATGCCGCCGGCCGGTCCCGCCGCGTCACTCGACCGCGGTGACGTCGGTCATGGCCAGTGCCCGAAACTGCCGAGGCGTCAACCCGGTCTGCTTGCGAAAGAACCGGCTGAAATATGCTTCGTCTTCAAAGCCAAGACGGTCCGCCAGTTGCCGGATGCTGTTGGCGGTGTAGACCAGGTCACGTTGGGCCTCGTTCGCCAGACGCGAATGGATGACCTGCAGGCTCGACAGCCGCAGGATGCTCGGCGTTTGCAGCGTCTGCAACAGCGCCGGCATCAACAGGTCGGCGAGAGACTCCAGCGGCCGTTGTGCGGCGGTGACGATCGGGCCGTCGACGTCATCGGTGAACTTCCACCCGTGAACGGTTCTGGCGGGCACGACCAGCAGGCAAGGCGCGTCGACTTTCACCTTGGCCTGGTCGACTACCGCCTCGACCGAGCCGCGCGTCAGCAGCAGGATCTGGATCAGTGATCCGTGCGTGTGCGGGCGAATGCCGAACTGGTAAGGACGCGCGCGCTGCGGAATCATTTCGAGGAACAGCGAGTTCTGCCATCCCGGCCCTTCCTCGTCGCCGTAAAGCGCGTAGTTCGGGATCACCTTGGACATCTCGTCGTTCCCTCAGACATTTTTCACGCCGCGCCGGCGGACGTGGAACCGGAATATAAAGTGCATCCTGTCGGTGCGGCCCGACCCTGCGTTGCTTCTGATCAGCGCGCCGCGCCGGCCCGCAGGCGGTTCACTTCGACCTCGCTCACGCCGCTCGCCTGGTTGCCCCAGGCGGTGCGGATGTGGGTCAGCACGGCGGCGATGTCGGCGTCGTTCAGCACCAGCACGAACGGCGGCATGCCGTAGGGCCGCGGGTTGCCGGCGGTGGCGGGCGCATAACCGCCGTTGAGCACGGTCTGCACCAGGTTGGCCGTGTGCGGCATGGTGACGGCGCGGTTGCCGGCCAGCGGCGGATAGGCGCCGGCCACGCCCTGGCCCTGGTCGCCGTGGCACACCGCGCAATGCTTGGTGTAGAGCTGGCTGCCACGGGCCGCCATGCTGGGCTCCGGCGCGGTGCGCGCGGGGGGCTCGGCCGGGGTTTGCGGCAGCGCTTTCAGGTAGGTGGCCATGGCCGCCAGGTCTTCGCCGGCCAGGTGCTGCGTGCTCTTCAGCACCACCTCGGCCATCGGCCCCAGCACCGCACCGCGCGGGGCGGTGCCGGTCTGCAGCAGGCGCACGATGTCGTCGCGGGGCCAGTCGGCCACGCCGGCTTCATGGGGCGACGTGAGCGAAGGCGCATACCAGTTCTGCATCGGGATCATGCCGCCGGCCAGGCTCAGCCGGTCGTCCGTCGCGCCGAGGGCGTTGCGCGCCGTGTGGCAGGCGCCGCAGTGGCCGAGACCGCGCACCAGGTAGGCGCCGCGGTTCCATTCGGCGGACTGCGTGGCGTCGGCCACGGGGCGGCCAGGCTCGAAGTACAAGGCCCGCCACACCGCCAGTGCGGGCTGGGTGTTGATGGGCCAGCGCAGCGTGTGCGGCGTGGCGGCCTCTGCCGTGGCGGGCAGTTGCTGCAGATACGCAAACAGCGCATCGGAATCGGCGCGTGTGATCTCGGTGTAGCTGGTGTACGGAAACGCAGGGTACAGCAGGCGCCCGTCCTTCGAGCGGCCGTTGTGCATGGCGCGCCAGAAGTGCGCCGGGCTCCAGCCACCGAGGCCGGTGGCGGCATCGGGCGTGAGGTTGCTGCTGTAGACGGTGCCGAACGGGGTGTCGATGCCGCGCCCGCCGGCATAGGGCGTGCCGCCGCGGCTGGTGTGGCAGCTGGCGCAGTTGCCGGCCAGCGCCAGGTAGGCGCCGCGGGCCAGCACGTCGGGCGTGGTGGGCACGGCGGTGGCCGGCAGCGAGAGGTCGGGCTCGTCGCGCACGTTGAGCGTCCAGACCAGCACCACCGCCGCGGCCAGCAGGCCGGCCAGGCCCATCACGGTGTTCAAGCGGTTCAGGCCCTTGAAGCCGATGCCGGCGGTCTTCATTGCCCTGCTCCCGCAGTGGCCGATGTCGGCGTGGGCAGCGGTGTGCTGCCGCAGGTGATGGCCCGCGCGCCGGGTGGCAGCGGCGGCAGGGCTGGCGCCGGATGGGTGTCGGCCGGCGGGGTCTGCGCCGCCAGCCAACTGGTCACGGCGTTGATGTCTTCAGGCGCCAGCTGCGTCGCCACGGCGGCCATGCAGTCGGGGGCGTGGGCGCGGCGCTGGCCGGTGCGCCAGGCGCCGAGCTGGGCGTTCAAATAATCGCGCGGCAGGCCCAGCAGGCCGGGGATGTTGGGCGCCACGCCGGTGAGCGCTGCGCCGTGGCACTGCACACAGGCCGGGACCTGGCGCGCCGGGTCGCCTTGCGTGACCAGCAGGCCGCCGCGGCGCAGCACCTCCTGCGTGGCCGTGACGGGCTGCGGGGCCGGGTAGGGCAGGTCGAGAGACGAGAAATACTGCGCGATCTCCATCAGGTAGGCGTCGCTCAACGGGTCCACCATCTGCGTCATCAGCCCGTAGTGGCGTCGGTTGTCGCGGAAGTTCAACAACTGGTGATATAGATAACCGGCGGGCTTGCCGGCGATGCGCGGGTAGTAACCATCGTGCGCGGCGCGGCCATCCTTGCCGT
>JAQGMQ010000495.1 GCA_028292305.1 Rhodoferax sp. | reverse complement strand
CTGGCCACCAGCCGGGCCACGATGTCGGGGCCGCCGCCGGGCGGATAGGGCAGGATGAAACGGATCGGCCTGGTGGGGATGTTGGCGGCGGGCTGCTGCGCCGCCACGCCGGTGCTGGCACCCATGGCCAGCAGGCCCAGGGCAGCCAGCGCAAGCCGGCGGTTCGGGTCAAGGTTCGCGTTGTTCATGGTCTTGTCTCCATCAGGTTTTTCTTATGTCAATTTCTCGAGCCGCGCCCAGTCGACCAGCGCGGCGCTGCCGGCCACGTCGGGCAGGTGAATCGCGCCCTGCGCGATCACCAGCGGCGTGTGCAGGATCTGCTGCGTCATCGCCAGGTACCAGCTGTTTTCGGCGGGCAGCGAGCCGGCTGGCAAGGTGGCCGACAACTGCAGCGCGGCCAGCGTGCCGAGTACGCTTTCGCCGAACATGCCGACCACCGCGCGGCAGCCGGCTGCCTCGGCCAGCGCCGCCATCGCGCGGGTGTCGCTCAGGCCCAGCCGGCCGGGCTTCAGGCTGAAGGCGCGTGCGCCTGCGGCCAGGTACAGCCGCATGTCGCGCGGCGACGCGCAGTAGAAGTCGACCAGCACCGGCGCAGGGGACGCGGCCTGCAGCTGCGTGAAGGCCGCATCGGGCGCGAACACACACGGGTCTTCCACCACCTCGGCGCCGGCATCGGCCATGGCCTTGGCATAGGCGCCTGCTTCGGCTGGCGGATAGGCGCCGTTCGCGTCCACATAGAGCCGCGTGCCATCGCCCAGCGCGGCGCGCAGGCGGTGCATGGCGTCGACGTCGGTGGCCAGGCCCTGGCCGCCCTTGATCTTGAGCGTCTGGAAGCCGTGCCGCGCGACCATGGCCACGGCCTCGTCGACCATCAGCGCGGGCGCCTGGCGCGTCACGGTGAACGACAGCGGCACCACGCGCGCGCCGCCCCAGGCGCGGTGCAACGGCAGGCCCCGCTCGGCCGCGTACAGGTCCCACACGGCGTTGTCGACGAGCGCCTTGGCCGCGTGGTTTTCAGGGATGCCGTCGAGCCTGGCGCGCACCGCCAGCGGGTCGCCCAGGTCCAGCTGATTCAGCAGCGGCAGGAACACGTCTTCGAGCGCCGCGACCAGGCTGCGCAGGGACGCGCCGGTCCAGGTCGGCTTGATGGTCATCTCGGCCACGCCTTCCAGGCCGGTGTCGCTGGTGATGCGCAGCAGCAGGAACTCGGCCGCCTCTTCGACGATGTCGCTCCAGCGCACCGGCCGCGCGTAGGGCAGGCGGTAGCGGTAGAGCGAATACTCAGCTAGCCGCATGTCAATTAGTGGTGACATTGGCATCGCGGATCACCTTGGCCCAGCGGGCCGAATCGTTGCGCATGAAGTCGACAAACGCCGGCCCGGCCAGGAAGCTCGGCTCGGCGCCGAGGATGGTGAGCTTCTCCAGCATGGCCGGCTCCTTCATCACCTTCTCCACCTCGCGCACCAGCCGCGCCACCACCTCGGGCGGTGTGGCCTTGGGGGCGGCCATGCTGTACCAGGCCAGCGCTTCGAAGTCGGGAAAGCCGGCTTGCGCCACGGTCGGCACCTCGGGCGCCAGGGCGCTGCGGGTCTTGCTGCTGATGGCGATGGCACGCAGCCGGCCGGCCTGCACCTGCTGCAGCGTGCCGGCCAGCGTGACGAAGGCAAACGCCACGTCGCCGCGGATCACCCCGGTGATGGCGTCGGCCTGGCCCTTGAACGGCGCGTGCTGCACGTCGATCTGCGCCAGCCGCTTGAACAGCTCGCCCGCCAGGTGGCCGCTGGTGCCGTTGCCCGCCGACGAGAAGCTCAGCGTGTTGGGCTTGGCCCTGGCCAGCGCCACCAGTTCGGGCACGGTGCCGACCTGCAGCCCGGGGTTGACCACCAGCAGGTTGGGCGCGGTGGCGATCAGCGCCACATGGGCCAGGTCGGCGATCGGGTCGTAGGCCAGGCTCTTGTACAGGTGCGGGTTGACGGCGATGGTCGGGCTGCCGCTGATCAGCAGCGTGGTGCCGTCGGCCGGTGCCCGCACCACCAGCTCGGTGCCGAGGTTGCCGCCCGCACCGGGCTTGTTCTCGATGATGAAGGGCTGGCCCAGCAACGCACCCAGGCGGTCGCCGAGCAGGCGCGAAACGATGTCCACCGTGCCGCCCGCTGCGAAGGGCACGATCACCTTCACCGGGCGGGCGGGCCAGGCGGCGGGCTGGGCGACGGCGCTGCCGGCCAGGGCCGCGATGGCGGCCAGCGCCGTGCGCCGGTTCAACTGCATTGAGGAGGTCATGGCGGGCTCCTCAGTCCAGCTTGACGTTGATGTTCTTCACGTGCAGGGCATAGGCGGCGCGGTCTTTCTGCAGGAACGCGGCGAATGCATCGGGCCCCTGGTTCAGCAGCGCCAGGCCCACGCCGGTCACATACTTCTTCTGGAACTCGGGCTTGGCGATGATGCGCGCCACGTCGGCTGCAACCTTGTCGACCACGGCGCGCGGCGTGGCGGCCGGCGCCACCAGGCCGAACCAGGCGCTGGCGTTGAAGTCGGCCAGGCCGGCTTCGGTGAAGGTGGGCACGTTGGGCATCAGCGGGCTGCGCTGCGGCGCGGCCAGGGCCAGTGCACGCAGCTGCCCGCTGTTGACCAGTTGCAGCACCGGCGGCACCCCGGTCACGGCGATCTGGATCTGGCTGCCCAGCAGCGCCGGCACCACGTCGGCCACGCCTTTGTACGGCACGTGCAGCAGCTTGATGCCGGCCTGCCGCGCAAAGGCTTCCGAGTCGATGTGGGCCTTGCTGCCCGCGCCGAAGGTGCCGTAGCTCACCTCGCCGGGCTTGGCCTTGGCCGCGGCGATCACGTCGGCCAGCGAGCCGCCGGAAAACGCCGGGCCGGCCACCAGCAGCTGCTGGGTTTCGGCCACGTTGATGACCGGCACGAAGTCCTTCACCGGGTCGTAGGGCAGCTTGCTGTAGAGGTACTGGTTGGACGACAGCGTGGGGTCGTTGGCCATCAGCAGGGTGTAGCCATCGGCGGGCGCACGGGCCGTGAATTCGGCGGCGATGATGGTGTTGGCGCCGGGCCGGTTCTCGACCAGCACCGGCTGCGGCCATTCGCGGGTCAGCTCCTGCGCGATGCCGCGCGCCAACGCGTCGGCCAGCCCGCCCGCGGTGAACGGCACGATGATCTTCACCGGGTGGGTGGGCCAGGCCGGGGCGGCCGTCTGGGCCTGCGCCCACGGTGCGGCGAGTGCTGCCGTGCAGAGCAGCAGCAGGGTGGAAAGGGTCTTGCGTTTGAGCGATGCGGTCATGTCTTGTCTCCTTGTTGTCGTGTACGCGCTGCTGGTGCGGCGCTGGTCTGCCTGCGGGTCAGGACACCTGCCGCTCCTGTCCCGCCCAGAAGGGCGCGCGCAGGGCGCGTTTGTCGATCTTGTTGGTGCTGGGCACACGGGGCATGGCGTCCACGAACTTCACGATCTTGGGCTTCTTGTAGCCG
>JAQGMQ010000454.1 GCA_028292305.1 Rhodoferax sp. | reverse complement strand
TGCGGAAGAAACCGGGCCGCAAGGCGCGTCAATACTGGTTTTCACCTGAGACTCAAAATCCCCCGCCGCAAGGCGTGCCGGTTCGATTCCGGCCCCGGGCACCATGGCTGTAGTGCTATGGTTTCAGAAGCAAGTGCAGCGACGCTTTATGCAGTGCGCGCGCATGGACTGAATAGTTATATGTCTAATGCCTCAAAGCTTTATAGCCTTGGGGCATTTGTCTTTTTGGGGCGAAGATCGTCCCAGCGCCCCCACACCCTCAAGAAGTCGCCAACACTTCCCTCGGCAAGTTAACGATGAAGTCCGTCAGCCCGCGCGCGTCGCTGGCCGGCCGCATGTGCTCGACCATCGCGCCGGAGGCGGCCTCGGCGTCGCGCAGCCGGAACGCTTCGACGACCTTGGCGTGCTGTTCGAATGAGGCCGTGATGCGGCCCAGCGCGCCAAAGGCGTGCCGCCGGTAGTAACCCGTGCGCGTGCGCATGCGCAGCACTTCCTGGCGCAGGTAGGGGTTGCGCGCGGCGCTGTAGATGAGTTCGTGGAAATGCAGGTTGGCTTCCTGCCAGCCGGCCACGTCTTCGGCCTCCATCACGGCCCGGCTTTCTTCGTGGCTGCGCACGATGGCGGCCAGTTCTTCGGCCGTCATGCGCTGGCAGGCCAGCCTGACGGTGACGCCTTCCAGCTCGGCCAGCAATTCCCACAGCGACAGCAGTTGCTGCAGGTCCATCTTGGCCACGATCATGCCGCCGCGCGGCAGGCTGGCCACCAGGCCCTGCGCCTGGAGCTGGATCAGCGCCTCGCGCACCGGGGTGCGTGAAACCTGGTACTGCACGGCCAGCTCGGCCTCGTCGATCGAGTCGCCCGGCAACAGGCTGCCCTGCTTGATGGCGTCCTCGATCTTCATGCGGATCTTGTCGCTGGCCTTGACGAAAGCGTCCTTGGAATTCCTCATGCAGGCAAGTTTCCCACATTGCTGCGCATCTTTAATTGATGTATATTTATATCTATAGATTTTATATTTATAAATATGCCGCAAGACGCCCCTTCCGCCAGCCCGTTGCCACCGCCGCTGGCCGACGACCCTCAACGGGTCTGGCAAGGCGTGGCGCGCGACGCCCTGGCCTCACGCAAGAATGAGGCCACACAGGCCGAGATCACGCGCATGGGTAAAACCCTCGCCCGGCTCAGCGGCGCGGCATTGGTGGTGATGGGCCAACGGGCGGACCAGGCGGCCGGGCCTGGCGCGCTGCCGCCTGCATCCTTCGACGACACACTGAAGCAGTTGGCGCATGGCTGAACTGCCCGCCAGCATCGCCTGTCTGCAATCGGTCATCGACGCGGGCGCGCTGCAGCCCGACGAGGCGATCGCCCTGCAGCGGCGGCGCCTGCAACGCCTCGACAGGCGCTTTCATGCCGTGGTCGCACTCTTGCCCGACGCTCCCGACGCGCCCCCCGGCGCCACCGGTTCGCTGCGCGGCGTCGGCCTGGCGCACAAGGACCTCTTCACCACCGCGGGGCGCCAGCCCGGGCTGGGGCATGACGCGGGTCGGGCCGATGCCGCCGTGCAAGACGCCCCGGTGCTGGCACGGCTTGCCCACCACGGCGCCACCACGCTGGCCAGTCTGGTCATGGCCGAATACGCTTGCGGCGCGACCGGATTCAACCCGAACTTTCCCCGCTGCGTGAACCCGTTGCATGCAGAGGCCTGCGTCGGCGGTTCATCCAGCGGCAGTGCCGTGGCCGTGGCCGCCGGCATGGTCTACGGCGCGCTGTGCACCGATACCGCGGGCTCGGTGCGCATGCCGGCCGCCACCTGCGGGCTGCTCGGGCTGAAGACCACCGCGGGCCTGCTGCCGCTGCAGGGCGTGTTCCCGCTGGCGCCGAGCCTGGACAGCGTGGGCCTGCTGGCCCGCAACGCGGACGACCTGCGCCGCATCCTTCAGGCCGCCGCCGAGCCCGGCCGGCTGCACGCTCCGGCAAGCCACCCGCTGCGGCTCGCCGCCTGGCTACCCGAGGCCGGTCTGCATGGCGCCATCCATGCTGCGATGCAGGCGTTGGCCAGCGCCATGGCCATGCAGCAGGTCGACACGCTGGACGCGCACCCCGTCCTCACGCAACTCTCCGAGATCGTGCTGCACACCGAGGCCGCGCGCACGCACCACGCGGCCTTGCTGGACGGCAGCCTGCCGCCAGGCGTGGAAGCGGTGGCGCTGCCGGGCCTGGTGTTGCCCGCGGCCTGGCACGCGGCAGCGCTCGGCCAGCGCGGCCGGCAACTGCGCAGCTTCGTCGAACAGCACCTGGCGCATCACGACATCCTGGTGTTGCCAGCCCTGCCGATACCCATCCCCGACTGGGCCGAGGTCACGCCCACCGACCCCGCCTTCGACGGCCGCAAGCTGCTGGCCCTGTACCGCTACATGGGCTTCATCAACTACCTCGGCCTGCCCGCGCTGGTGGTGCCGATCGCACTCGACGCCCGTGGCCTGCCCATCAGCGTGCAGCTGGTGGCCCGGCCGTTTCATGAACTCACGCTGCTGCGTTGCGCGGAGCAACTGGCCGCGCAGCATTTCCGAATGGAAGGCCCTGCGCCTTCAAGACTTCTCGAGGATTGACCCAAGACATGCCCAAGATACAGGCTTCCGCCGCCCTGGCCCGGTTCCGCGTGCTCGACCTCTCGCGCGTGCGGGCCGGTCCGAACTGCGTGCGCATGCTCACCGACTTCGGCGCGGACGTGATCCGCATCGAGCCACCGCGCGGCATCGACCCGAACGAGGCCATGTTCGCCGCCAACCGCGAGGGTGGCGACTTCCAGAACATCAACCGCAACAAGCGTTCGATGACCCTGAACCTCAAGAAACCCGGCGCGCTCGCCATCCTGATGCGGCTGGTGCGCGAGGCCGACGTGGTGGTCGAGAACTGGCGCCCCGACGTGAAGTACAAGCTGGGTGTCGACTACGACGCGCTGGCCGCGGTCAACCCGCGCATCATCCTGGCCAGCATCTCGGGCTTCGGCCAGGACGGCCCGCAGGCGTCGCGGCCGGGCTTCGACCAGATCGTGCAGGGCATGGGCGGCCTGATGTCGGTGACGGGCATTCCCGGCTCGGGGCCGGTGCGCGCCGGCCTGGCCGTGGCCGACATGAGCGCCGGCCTGTACGCGGCGCTCGGTATCCTCACCGCGCTGCTGGAGCGCGAGGTGTCGGGCAAGGGCCAGTGGGTCCACACCTCGCTGCTGCATGCGCAGATCGCCATGATGGACTTCCAGATGGCGCGCTACCTGAATGAAAAGGACATTCCCGTGCAACAAGGCAACGACCACCCGACCAGCAGCCCGATGGGGCTGTTCGAAGCCAACGACGGCGTCTTCAACCTCGGCGCCTCGGGCGAAGGCAACTGGGTCCGCATGTGCGGCGTGCTGGGCAAGCCCGAGTGGCTGAGCGACCCCGAATACACCACCGAGACGCTGCGCGTGAAGCACCGCGAACGCCTCAACGCCGAGCTGGCCGTGATCTTCAGGCAGCGCAGCGTGACGGACTGGGTCGACGGCCTGAACGACGCGGGCGTGCCGGCCGGCCCGGTCTACACCGTGCCGCAGGTGTTCGAGGACGAGCAGGTCAAGCACCTGGGCGTGACCACGTCGCTGATGACCAGCTTCGGCAAGCAGATGCACTACATCACGCCACCGGTCACGCTGGCCCGCACCCCACCGCGTGTGGTGGCGCCCGCGCCGGGCTGGGGCGAACACACCGACGAGGTGCTGGCCGAAGCCGGTTATTCCGAAGACGAAATCCGGCGCTTCCATGCCGACACGGTGGTCTGACCATGGCTGAAGTCCTGCACACCCTCGACGGCCACGTGGCCAC
>JAQGMQ010000390.1 GCA_028292305.1 Rhodoferax sp. | reverse complement strand
GCGTATCGCCGCCATCAAGCGAGCCGCCAGCAGCGGCGCCGATGTGGCCATGATCTCGCGTGGCGGTTATGGCATTACGCGCATCCTGGCGCAGCTGCCGTACAAGGCGCTGGCCAAGGCGATCGAGCGCGGCACGCAGTTCGTCGGCCAGAGCGACTTCACCGCGCTGCAGACGGCGTTGCTGGCCAAGACCGGCGCCGTGACCTGGGCCGGCCCGTCTCTGGGTGAAGACTTCGGCGCGGCCGAGGGCGAACCCGACGACATCATGGAAGCCTGTTTCGACGACCTGGTGACGGGCAGCGGCGAAGGCACGGGCTGGCGCGCGGGCGCCGACGACGTGCCGCCGGCACTGCAGTCGAAGAAGAACAAGGCCGGGGAGGGTGCCGACTTCTATGTGAAGGACGCGACCCTGTGGGGCGGCAACCTGTCGGTGCTGGTGTCGCTGATCGGGACGCCGTATTTCCCCGACATCAAGGGTGGCGTGTTGTACCTGGAGGACGTGGGCGAACACCCCTACCGCATCGAACGCATGTTGACGCAGCTGCTGCACGCAGGTGTGCTGGCGCGGCAAAAGGCGATTGTGCTGGGCCAGTTCACCAACTACACCAAGGTGCCGCACGACGGCAACTTCCGTCTGGCCACTGTCATCGCCTGGCTGCGCGCGCAGCTCAAGCTGCCGGTGCTGACGAACCTGCCGTTCGGCCACGTGCCGACCAAGGTGCTGTTGCCGGTGGGAGCGCAGATCGAGCTGGCGGTGGAGGGGCGCGATGCGCTGATGTTCTGGGGCCACATCGGCCATGCCGGTCATGCCCATGGCGCGGCGCAAGCGCATCCCCACGGCGATGGTCACCACCATCACCACTGAACGCAAGGCCCTCAGTCCGAAGGCGCGGGCTTCAAGCGCCGTCGAGCGGGCTGGGCCGTGAATTCAAGCTGGCCGGCAACAGGCCGTCGAACAAGGGCGTGACCTTGGCCATGGCGCGGCGCGCGGCCGTCTCGCCCTGGATCGTGGACAGCGCACCCATCAGGTCGGCGCGCAGGAACCACAGGGCCTCGATGTCCTTGGCCTGTTCCAGTCGTTTGGCCACATGTTCGAAACCCGCAACACCGGCTTCGTCCAGCGCCCTGCGCATGACCGAACGCACCTGCTCGATGCGCCGCGGGTCGGCCTTGGCGGACTTGGGGGGATTGGCGTTTTTTGAACTCAACAGGCTGTTGAGGCTTTGCAGGCTGCTGCGAAGGCTGACTTTGTTCCAGAGCATGGTTTGACGGGTTCGAGCCGCGGAGCTTAACGCCCTGGCATGACGCCGGTGTAACCATTTCCGTAACAGATGAAGCAACAGATTCCGGCTATTCGACGTGCCAAAGATACTAAATGGAACCTAAAGCACAGGTAAAAAGTCACGTCCTGCCGCAAAAACGACCCTTTACCTTAAACTCTCCTGACTTACAGCCGCAATCCTCCCACCTAAAAAACCAAGCATGGGCCTACAAGCCACCGTCGTATTCGCCGATCTCACTGAAAGCACCGCTTTTTTTGACGCATTGGGTAACGAAAAGGCGACGCGTGCGGTCACCCGTCTCACGCAGTGGATCGGCGACGTCTGCATCGCCAACCGGGGCCGGGTCGTCAAGAAACTCGGCGACGGTGTGCTGGCGGTGTTCAACGAAGCCAACGACGCGGCCAGCGCCCTCATTGAAATCCAGCGCGGCCACCAAATCCGCCTGCTCAAGTGGCCGGCGGCCATCCGCATGGAAATCAAGGCCGGCATCGCCCATGGCGAGGTGGTCGAGGTCGACGGCGATTGTTATGGCGACGCCGTGAATGTGGCGTCCCGCCTCAGCGATCTGTCCGGCGCCAACCAGATCTGGGCCACCGAAGCCGTGGTCGATCAGATGGATGAGGCCCTGGGCGTGCGGTTCCTGAGCCTCGGCCCGGTCACGCTGCGCGGCAAGCTCGAGCCGCTGCCGCTGTACCGTGTCGAATGGCAGGACACCGGCATCGGCGGCAACGTCACAATGCAGGCCACGCTCGGCCAGATCGGCCGGCGCGACCAGCAAAGTGACGGCCAGATCCACCTGGCCTACCTCAACCTCAGCCGCACGCTCAATGCCTCGCAGCTGCCGATTCACCTGGGCCGCTCGGACCAGGCGGAATTCGTGGTCGACGACCCGCGGGTCTCGCGCCTGCATGCGCGGCTCGACTGGCGCAACGGCGCTTTTGTGCTGACCGACCTGAGCAGCTTCGGCACCTGGGTGCGGTTTGCGGGCAGCGACACCGATGTGCCGCTGCGCCGCGACGAATGCCTGCTGCACGGCCATGGCGAAATCGCGCTGGGCGTGCCGTTCAGCGATCTCAGTTCACCCACGGTCGTTTTTTCGCTGACGGTTTCACATCCTTCGCTCTACTGATGTGGGTCGGCGGGTATACACCCTGTGCCACGGGGATGAACGTAGGACAAAAGGACATACGATGCACATCTTGTGCTTTCCTTATTCGTGCGGTATTAAAATGAATGCCGGCACTCATTCGCGCGACTTGCGCAACAGTCATCTGAAATAACCCGCAAAAGCCATGGTAAAGAAGTCAAATATTGAATTCGAGGACATGAACCTGCAGATCGGCGTACGCCTGCAGATCATGTTGAGCGAGGTCGCCAATCCCACCGTGCACTACACGACGCTGATTGGTTTTGTGTCGGGGGAGTACCTGCTGCTCAAGATTCCCCAGGAGAACGATGTCCCGGTGGCGATGAAGGACGGCGATCCCGTCGTCATCCGCGTGTTCTCCGGCGTTTCGGTCTATACCTTCAGCAGCAAGGTGCAGTCGATCCAGCAGAAGCCGTATCCGTCGATGTTTCTCGACTTCCCGTCGGCCATCCAGAAGGTCGGCTTGCGCAAGGCGGTCCGCGTCAAGGCCAATCTGCCGGTGAAGATCAAGAGCGCCAGCGACCCGGCGGTGTTCAAGATGGCTACGCTGTCCGACATCAGCCTGACCGGTGCGCTGGTGTCCACGGCACGGCCGCTGGGCGGCGCGGGCGACCTGATCAACATCGAGTTTTCGCTGCGCGACCAGACTTCGAGCCAGGACGTGACCATCGCCACTACCGCTTCGATCCGCAGCGTGCAGCAGTCCGCAGGTAGCACCGAGGACGGCGCCAGCTTTCATACCGTGTATTCGCACGGCATCAACTTCCATGACATCGACATGGCGCACCAGGTGATCCTGCAGAATTTCGTCTATGAGACGCTGCTGATCCACCGCACCTGATCGCGGGGACGGGCGCTTCGGCCTAGCTGCGCGCCGCGCGTCTTGGCCTGGCCGGCGCGGATGCCGCCACTTTTGGCGCAAGCCTTGACGGCCTCTTCGAGGACCCGTCTCCCACCGGATCTGCGGGGCCGACGCGCCGCAGCACGGTCGCAAACAGAATCTCCTTGAACTGCTCCACCGGCACGGTGCTGCGCCGCGCCTTGGCCATCAGCGTGGCGCCCTGGTGGGCCGATACGATGAAGCCCGCCACTTCTTCGCAGTCGAGCCCGGGCGCGAGTTCGCCAGCCTGCACCGCCGCGCGCAGGCAGTACGCAAGGGCCTGTCGCGCTTCGTCGAAGATCTCCACCAGCCGCGCGCGCATCGGCTCGCTGTGGTCACTGGTCTCGGCCGTGAAGTTGCCCAGCAGGCAGCCGTAGCGCATGCTGTCTTCGTTCTGGCGCCCCTTCAGGGTGTCGATGTAGCCGCGCAGCCGCGCCAGCGGGGGCAGGGCGTCGTTGCACAACGTCTGGCGCATGACCTCGCGGCCCGCGTCGCGGTACAGGTCGATCACTTCCAGGCCGAAGGCTTCCTTCGATGAGAAGTGGTTGGTGAACGAGCCCTGCGGCACACCCGCGGCCTGCACGATGTCGCGCACGCTGGCGCCCTTGAAGCCCCGCGCATGCACCACGCGCAGGCCTTCGCTGAGAATCTTGTCGCGGTGAGATGGTTTCGCCATGGCTTCAATATAGGTGTCCGTATTCGGCTGTCAATCGGTGCACAGCCCGTCTCGGCGATATGCTGCGGCCGAGCGTTGCGTCAGGGCTTTTCGGGGAACAGATGCGCCACCATGAAGTCCACGAACACCCGCACCTTGGGCGACAGGTGCCGCCCCGATGGCCACACCGCGCGAAACCAGCCGGCATGGTCGATGTAGTCGTCGAGCACACACACCAGCGTGCCCTCGGCGATCTGCCGGCGCACCGCGAAATCGGGCACGCAGGTGATGCCCAGGCCCTGCTCGGCCAGGTGTACCAGCGGCTCGATGGTGCTGGCCACGGCCGTGGCCGGCAGGTCCAGGTCGAGCGCCACGCCGTCCACGGCCAGCGGCCAGCGTTCGAGTTTGCCGATGCTGGGGAACTTGTGTTGCAGGCAGGCGTGGCGCAGCAGGTCTTCGGGCCGGCGCGGCACGCGTGCACGCTTGAAGTACGCGGGCGAGCCCACCAGCTGGTGCCTGAACGTGCCCAGGTTGCGTGCCATCAGCCGCGAATCGCTCACTTCGCCAGTGCGCACCACCACATCGAAACCATCGTCGATCACGTTCACCATGCGGTCGCTGAAGTCGAGGTCGAGCGCGATGGCCGGGTGGTCCGCGATGAAGCGCCCCAGCACCGGCATCAGCAGCATGCCCACCAGCGGCAGGCTCACGCGCAGCTTGCCGCGCGGCGCGCCCACCGAATGCGACAGCTCCTGCTCGGC
>JAQGMQ010000387.1 GCA_028292305.1 Rhodoferax sp. | reverse complement strand
CCCTGATCTGCTGATGCCCGCCACCACGATGTCCGCAGCCTTCGACTACATCATCATCGGTGCCGGTTCGGCCGGCTGCGTGCTGGCCGCGCGCCTGAGCGAAGACCCCGCCGTGCAGGTGGCGCTGCTCGAAGCCGGCGAGCCGGACACCAGCGCCTGGCTGCGCTGCCCGGCAGGCGTGGCCCTGCTGGCGCGCACGGGCCGGGCGAACTGGCGATTCCAAACCCTGCCGCAGCCCGGCTTGAACGGGCGCAGCGGCTGCCAGCCACGCGGCAAAGCGCTGGGCGGCTCGGGCGCAATCGGCGGCATGGTCTACACCCGCGGACATGCGAGCGACTACGACCGATGGGCGGCTGAAGGCAACGCCGGCTGGGCCTATGCCGACGTGTTGCCGTACTTCCAGCGTGCCGAGACCAACAGCCGCGGCGCCGACGCCTGGCACGGCGCAGACGGTCCGCTGTACGCGTCCGACCTGGCGTCGCCCAACCCGCATGGCCAGGCCTTCCTGCAGGCCGCACAGCAGGCCGGCTTGTCAGCCACCGAAGACTTCAACGGCGCGGCGCAGGAAGGCCTAGGCCGGTACCAGGTGATGCAGCATGGCGGCGAGCGCTGGAGCGCGGCCAGCGCCTACCTGCTGCCCCATCTCGCGCGGCCGAACCTGCAGGTCATCAGCGGTGCCCACGTGATGCGCATCCTGCTCGAAGGCAACCGTACGGGGCAGCGCGCGGTGGGCGTCGAATACGGCCATGAGGGCTACCAGAAACAGCTGCGCGCCAGCCACGAGGTGCTGCTCTGCGCGGGCGCGCTGCAGTCGCCCCAACTGCTGATGTTGTCGGGCATCGGCCCACACCAGCACCTGGTCGAAAACGGCATTGCCACGCGGCACCACCTGCCCGGCGTGGGCCAGAACCTGCACGACCATCCCGAGGTGGCGCTGCTGGTGCACGCGCCGCGGGCGAGGCAGCTTCTGGGCCTGACGCCGGGCGGCGCCGTGCGGCTGCTGCAGGCGTGGCGCAGCTGGCGCCGAGACCGCACCGGTCCGTTGACCAGCAACCTGCGCGAAGCCGGCGGCTTCATCAGAAGCCAGCCGGAAGAAGCGCTGCCCGATCTGCAGCTGAGCTTTGCCACCGGCCCGTTCTTCGACCACAACCGCAGGCTGATGCGTGGCCCTGGCTATGCGGTACACGTGCGCGTGCTGCGCCCGCACAGCCGCGGCAGCGTGCGGCTGGACAGCCGCGACCCGTTTGCCGCACCGCTGATCGACCCGAATCTACTTGGCGACCGCGACGACATGGAGCGGCTTCTGCGCGGCTTCCGCGTGGCGCGCGACATCGTGGCGCAGCCGGCGCTGCAGGCCCTCGGCAGCCGCGAGTCATCGGCCTCGGCAATGGCGCGCAGCGACCTGCAGCTGGAGCACCACCTGCGCGACCACGCCGACACGGCCTACCACGCGGCAGGCAGTTGCCACATGGGCGCGGGGCCGATGGATGTGGTGGATGCGCAGCTGCGTGTGCACGGTGTGGCCGGCCTGCGCGTGGTGGACGCGTCCGTCATTCCGAACCCGATCGGCGGCGACCTGGAAGCGCCGGTCATCATGGTGGCCGAGAAGGCGGCCGACCTGCTGCGCGCCGCGCGTTCGTGATGGCCGGCTACTCCAGCACCACACCCGACGAACGGATGATCTCGCCCCATTTGTCGGTCTCCTTGCGGAAGTGCACGCGCAGCTGATCGGGCGTGGAGCCGACGACCACCAGCGCCTGCTCTTCGAGTTTGCGGCGCACCTCCGGGTCGGCCATGGTCTGGGCGATGACCCGGCTGAGCGTGGCCGTCACTTCGGCGGGCACCTTGGCCGGCAGGAACATGCCGAAGAACACTTCGGCCTCGAAATCGGGATAACCGGCTTCGGCCACGGTGGGCACGTCGGGCAGCAGCGGGCTGCGCTGGCGCGAGCCGATGGCCAATGCCTTCAACTTGCCGGTCTTCAAAAACGGCAGCGGGCCGAGCACGCCGGTGAACAGGATCGGCACCTGGCCGCTCACGACATCGGTGATCATGGCGCCGCCGCCCTTGTAGGGCACGTGGTTCATCTGGATGCCGGCCATCTTCGACAACATCGCGCCGGCCAGGTGGTGCGGCGTGCCGACGCCCGGCGAGGCATAGGCGATGCTGCCCGGCGCGGCCTTGGCCTTGGCCACGAGTTCGCGCACGTTGTTGGCGGCAAACGCGGGGTTGGCCACCAGGATCGACGGCGTGCTGGCCAGCAGGCTCAGCGGCAGCAGGTCCTGCTGCGGGTTGAACGGCAGGTCCTTGCGGGTCGAGGCGTTGATGGCCAGCGACGCGCCTTCGGTCAGCAGCACGGTGTAGCCGTCGGGCACCGCCTTGGCCACCAGGTCGGCGCCGAGCATGCCGCTGGCACCGGCGCGGTTGTCGATGACCACGGTCTGCTTGAGTTCGCGCGACATGCGGTCGGCCACCACGCGCGCCAGGAAGTCGGCCGTGCCGCCCGGTGGCGCGGTCACCACCAGGCGCACCGGGCGGGCGGGATAGGTATCGGCCCGGGCCGGTTGCACGAGGGCCAGCAGCGACACGGCGGTGGCGATGAAAAAGTTGCGCATGGTTTTGTCTCCTGTTGATTTTTTAGAGGCGTGCCGGGATGCCCAGGCTGGCCATGATCTCGGCGATGGCCACGATGCGGCCTTCGCGCGCCGACAGCGTGGCGGCCTCGGCCATCACCTGCGCCATCAGGCCGTCTTCGATGCCGGGGATGTCGACCTCGGCGCCCTGCAGTTTTACGACGAAGGCGTTCAGCGCGGCGGCATAACTGTCGCCATACCGCTCGAATGAATTGGCCGGCAGCGCGTCGAGCTGCACGCCCTCTGCGGTGATGCGCATCACGTTGCCCCGGTGCAGGCGGCGCGACTCGATGACGCCGGCCGTGCCGAAGACTTCGATGCGGTCGTCATAACCGTAGGCCGCGCGCCGGGCGTTGTCGATGTGCGCCAGCGCGCCGCTGGCCAGGCGCACCACGATGGCGGCCGTGTCCACGTCGTGTGCCTCGGCCACGCTGCGGTCGGCCAGCACCGAGCCCATGGCCACCACCTCGACCGGCTCCTCGCCCGAGATCCAGCGGATCAGGTCGAGAAAATGCACACACTTGTCGCGGTAGAAGCCGCCCGAGGCCTGCAGGTACTTCAGGCTCGGCACCGAATTCGGCCCGCGCGAGGCCAGCTGCAGGCTCTGCACGCGGCCGATGCGGCCAGCCCGGACCTCCGCCTGCAAGGTGGCGTGGTCGCGGTCGAAGCGCCGGTTGAAGCCCAGCATCACCGGCGCGCCGATCTCGCGCAGCGCGCGCACCGTGGCGTGGGCACGGGCCAGGTTGTTGTCGATCGGCTTCTCGCCGAACACGGCCTTGCCGGCCCGCGCCGCGCCAAGGAATTGCGCCTCGTGCGCGTCGGTGGGCGAGGCGATCACCACCAGGTCGACGTCGGCGCTGTGCATCAACGCCTCGGCGCTGCCGGCCACGCTGCAGCCGTAGGCGTCGGCCACGGTGCGGGCCTGTTCGGTACCGGGGTCAAACACCGCGGCCAGTGTGCAGGCCGGATTTTTGGCGACGCTGATGGCGTGCACCTGGCCGATGCGGCCGCAGCCGATGATGCCGACCTTGATCATGCGGTCTGCTCCTGGTTGTTGTTGAATTGCCCAAGAAAATGTCGCGTGGCAGCGGCCGCGGCGATGGCCTGTTCGTCGAAGCCCCGGCCGGCCAGACCGGCGTGCGGCGTTTCGATCTCGAACGGCACGCTGGCCGGCAAGGCCTGCAGGATGTCGCGCAGCGGGAACGCACCCTGCCCCGGATACAGCCGCTGGCCACGCGCTTCTTCGGCCAGTTTTTCGGGCGCCGGGCCGGTCAGCGGACCATCGCACAGCTGCACATACGCGAGGTGCTCCGGCGGCAGCGCGCGCAGGCTCGCCAAGCCGCTGGCCGAGCGCATGAAGTGCAGCAGGTCGAGCAGCACACCCAGGTGCGACGCACGCGACAACGCGATGGCGTGCGCCGCTGCCGCCAGCGTGCGGGTGGCGCTGTAGGGCACGA
>JAQGMQ010000397.1 GCA_028292305.1 Rhodoferax sp. | reverse complement strand
CCGCCCACGTTCTTGCCGAGCGCCGTCGCTGTCAGTCCGCAACGCCGAAAAAATGACCCGTTCATGACAGCGGGTGTCATCTCGGCAGTTGTTTTTTGTAAGGCAAATTCCTAGGTCCGGTTCAGCCGCGACCTGACTTAATCTTTTTTTGCCTTCCTTCTACAGTCACTTACATCTTTTTCAATCCCATGGCGACATGGGTACAGCTTCACAACCATCAGGGAATGCACATGACGAACCGGCTACTGAATTCGACTCCGATCAAGTTCCACCGCTCGGCGGAACATACTGCCTCTGTACCGCCCGGCCATGCCGGGCAGCTTGCGGAGCCAGTGACGGAGGAGCGTCTGCCGTTCACGGTGCGGCTGGTGCGAAACGACGATGATCTGGCCAAGGCCGTGCAGATTCGCCATTCGGCCTATGCCCGCCATGTGCCCACCTTTGCCGATACGCTGCGTTTCCCCGAAGCGTCCGACTTCGAAGAAGGCATCGCCGTGCTGCTCGCCGAATCGAAGCTGGATGGGTCGCCACTGGGCACGATGCGCATCCAGACCAACCAGTACGGCCCGCTGAGCCTCGAACATTCGTTGACCCTGCCGGATTCCCTGCAAGGCCTTTCGCTCGCCGAAGCCACGCGGCTGGGCGTAACCGGAGCGGGCGCCGGTCGCCTGGTGAAGACGGTGTTGTTCAAGGCGTTCTTCCTGTACTGCCAACAGGTGGGGGTGGACTGGATGGTGGTCAGCGGCCGCACGCCGGTCGACCGCCAGTACGACAGCCTGCTGTTCAGCGACGTCTACCCGGGCCTTGGCTACATTCCGCTGCCGCATGTGGGCAACCTGCCGCACCGCATCATGTCGTTTGAAGTCGCGACGGCGCAGGCGCGCTGGGCACACGCCGGGCACCCATTGCAGCATTTCATCTTCCATACCCGTCACCCGGACATCCAACTGGATTGCGGTGCGGAAGCGCCCCTCGGCATGCGCGTCCCGACGCGATTTCAGGCGCCCTCCTCGATGCACACCATGTGACCGAAAAACGGCCAGATGAACACCATCTGACCGTTATTGCGCCGGCCGCGCCCCCTTTTGCGGACACTGTTGAGCTGCATACAACAAATGTGTATGCACCTCTAGGCATTTTTTGAAACTTTGCGTTACGATGTTTCCCGCAATGGTGAAACAATAACAATGTCAAAAAATGCAACGGTGCCGGCCCGTTGGAGCGCCCGGCTCAACGCCGGCCTCGACGCCTTGTTGTCTGGCGCGTCTACCTATCTTCTGCCGATCGTCATCGGCTTCTTTTCGCTTTGCGGCATTTTGGCCTGGGCTCCCAACTACGCCCCCACGGACGCGAAGCCACTGACCTTCACCTTCCTGAAGGAAAGCGACCGGCCGCTGACGGTGGATGAGGCGCGCACGGCGCTCATAGGCCGCCCTGCCGCCGCTCAGGTGGACACGCGGCTGTCCGAAGCGGGCTTCTGGCTGATGCTCCAGGTGACCAAGGGCCGCGATGGTACCAACAACATGGTCGAATTCACGTCGCGACACGCGGTGTCCCTGGCCTGCTGGGACGCCGACTCCGGTCGCCCCATCGGCGAGGCCAATCGGGTGGACGCGGACGGCGCCGTGTCGGTCGTGAAAGCGGGGTTCGCCGTTGCGCCGCCCGCGGGCGCCAACCAATTGTTGTGCCGCACTACCGCGGTGGGCCCGGCGCGGCTGACCTTGGTGCATTGGCCGGAGGAGCAACTGCAGGTATCCGAGCATGAGTTCCACCACAACGCCGGGCTGCTGGACGGCGGCTTGATCGTTCTCGCGTTGTTCGTGCTGATCACTGCGCTGATCAACCGTGAGGCGACTTACCTGTTGTTCGCCACCTGGCTGTTGCTGAACCTGCGCGTGGCCGCATTGTCGGCCGGCTGGGACAGCCAGTGGCTGGGCCGGGTCGTACCGCAGTCCATCCTGTTCGAGGCGCGCGCGGTGTCGATGGCGCTTTACTACATCGTCACCGTGACTTTGTTCAAGACCTTGTTCAAGGACGATCTGGCGCGCATCGGCTCCGGTGGCCTGGTGCGGCTGGCGCAGTGGACCTGTCTCCCGCTCCTGGCTTGCGCCCTCTTCCTGCCCTATGCCACGGTACTGCCGCTGATCTGGGTATCGACGGGCTTCAGCATCTCCGTGCTGAGCTTTCTGCTGGGGCGGATCTTGCTGAAAACGCGCTCGCAAGTGGCCATGTGGTACGCGGCGTCCATCGCCATCACGCTGTTTGCCAGTCTGTACGAGGTTGTATCGGCCGCGCTGGGCATCAAGGGCTTCATCGGCACGGTGAACAGCGTGACGGCCGCGCTGTCCTCCAGCCTGCTGGCCTCGCTGGCAATTGCAGCCCAGATGCGCCAGGAACACCAGCAACGCCTGGCCGTGCAGGCCGAGCTCGAACACACCTTCGAGGCCATGCCGATCGGCCTGTTCACCCTCGACCTGCAAGGCCGCTTCATGAGCGCCAATCCGGCGATGCGTCGTATGCTTCCGGCCGTGCTCACGCCGGGTCACCGCGACTGGAGCCATTTCTTCAACCAGGCGGCCTGGATGCAGCTGCACCACATGGTGCATTCACGGGCCGACGGCGAGCTCGAGATCAAGGGCGGCCCGGGCGAAGGCAGCGATGGCGCCAGGCGCTACCTGGTCAAGGCCACGCTGTCGCGCGACAAGATCGAAGGCTCGCTGCAGGACGTGACCGAGAAGTCGCGCGCCACCGAAGACCTGCAGTTCATGGCCAACAACGATGCGCTGACCAAGGTGCTGAACCGCCGCGGCATCGAGAAGATCCTCGACCACGCGATGCAGCAGCTCGCCGGTGGCCGGTCGCTGGCCCTGGCCTACCTGGACCTGGACCGCTTCAAGCTGATCAACGACCTGTACGGCCACAACGCCGGCGACGAGGTGCTGCAGCAGGTGTGCAAACGCGTGGGCGACATGTTGTCGTCGGGCATGCAGATCGGCCGCGTGGGCGGCGACGAGTTCGTGATCGTGTTGCCCGACACCCGCATCCCGCTGGCCACGGTGATCTGCCAGGGCATCGTCGCCAGCATCGGCGCCACGCCGTTCCAGATCGGCGACAAGGCTTTCCATGTGCGGGGCTCGATCGGCCTGATCGAGGTGACGGAACACACCAAGATCAAGGACGTGATGTCGACCGCCGACCGCGCCTGCCGCGAGGCCAAGACCGGCAGCGGCGGCGACGGGCTGGTGATCTACGAACGCAACGCACCGGCGTTCATGCAGCACGAAGCCGAGCTCGAGCTGGTGGAGCGGCTGTCGACCAGCAAGGCGCTCGAAGGCCTGTATGTCGAGATGCAGCCCATCATGTCCCTCACCGCGCCGATGGATTCGCTGAATTTCGAAGTGCTGCTGCGCATGCGCGACCCACAGGGCCGGCTCGTGCCCACCGACCGCCTGATCGCCGCCGGCGAAAGCAGCGGCCACATGGGCCTGATCGACCGCTGGGTGTTGTCGACCACGCTGGCCTGGCTCAACACCCATGCCGAGCGGCTGCAGCGCACGCGCTTCGTCTGCATGAATTTGAGCGGCGCCTCGCTCAACGACGAGAAGTTCATGGAAGATGTGTTCGCCATGCTGGCCCAGAACATCCACATCGCTGGCCACCTGTGCCTGGAGATCACCGAAAGCGTGGCCCTGCACGACCTGGAGAACACCCGCCGTTTCATCGACAAGGTGCGCAGCTTCGGCGCCAAGGTGGCGCTGGACGACTTCGGCGCGGGCTACACCTCGTTCTCGTACCTGAAGGTGTTGTCGGCCGACCTGCTGAAGATCGACGGCAGCTTCATCGTCAACATGAACAGCCACCCGGCCAATGTGGCCATCGTCGAGGCCATCGTCAGCCTGGCGCGCAACCTGGGCATGAAGACGATTGCCGAATGGGCCGAAGACAGCGCCACGGTGCAGACGCTGGCCGAGATCGGCGTCGACTACGTCCAGGGTTATGCCGTGGCCCGGCCACAGCCGCCGGAGAACATCCTGGCGGCCAGCTCGTCGGCGTATTTCATCAAGGACGAACAACTGCTGCGGCTGGTGAACCTGATGGGCCAGTCGGACGCAGGGCTGCTGCAGGTGGAGCTGTTCGCGCCCGCCAAGCCGCGCAACGTGCACTGAGCGCGGCTAGCGGCTTCAGTTCGGCAGACGCTGGATGCCGTTGGCCGCCAGCATCTCGGCATAGTAGCGATCGATCAGGCCTTCCTTTTCCATCTGCGCCAGGGCCTGTTCCAGCGGCGCCACCAGGTTCATGTGTTTGCGGTTCAGCGTGAAGTAGGTCGGGTCCGAGGCCCAGGTGTGCGGCCAGACGAACACTTGCGTCAGCTTCTTCTGCCGGATCTCGATCTCGGCCTCGACATACGGCAGGATGGCCACGTCGAAACGTTTGGCTTGCAGCATGTCGAACAGCGCCGAGAACGACTGCCCTTCGCTGGCACGCAAGCCCTCCACCGACTTCTGCGCACTGAGCATGCCCTTGGGCACGCCGAACGAACGCTGCCGGAGTGCGTCGCGGCCGATGCTGCGTATGCCTTCATCGCCGCCGTAAGCAGCGAAGTCCACCGTGATCACCGGAACCCGCAGGCGGACCACATTGGCAAACAGCGGGTCGATGTAGCGCGCGCGCATCAGGTCGCCATCGAACTCGCCGCTGTCGGCCATGGGCAGTGAACGCTGCAGCGGCAGCTTGCGAAACTGCATCGCGATGCCGGTGCGCCGCCCCGCTTCCAGCATGACCCGCTCGGCCACGTCACCCAGCGTTGACTCCGGGGTGCGGCCGATTTGAAGCGGCTGCGCCACGGCGGCGCACGCCACGCCCATCCAGAAAAAAATGGCAATGGCCAGCGCCACCCAATGTAAGGCAAATTTTGTTTCGATACGTGACGAAAACATGTGGACGTAGCATACGCCGCTCCCGTTGCGTCTGCCACTGCGTTGCAATGCAGCGCTGGCTGGAGGCTTCAGTTGGCCAGCCGCTGAATGCCGTTGGCCTCGAGCATCTCCAGGTAATACCGGGTCATCAGCCCTTCTCTTTCCATCTGGGCCAGCGCTTGTTCCAGCGGCGCCACCAGGTTCATGTGTTTGCGGTTCAGGGTGAAGTAGTTTGGCTCCGAAGCCCAGTAGTGTTGCCAGGCAAAGACCTGCGTCAGCTTCTTCTGCCGGATCTCGATCTCCGCCTCCACGTACGGCACGATGGCGACATCGAACCGCTCGGCACGCAGCATGTCGAACAGCGCCGAAAACGACTGGCCTTCGCTGAAGCGCAGCCCTTCCACCGACTTCTGCACGCTGAGCATGCCCTTGCGAATGCCGAACGACCTTTGCCGCAAGGCTTCGCGGCCCAGGCTGCGGATGGCTTCAGTGATGCCATAGGCCGCGTAATCCACGGTGATCAGGGGAATGCGCAGGCGGACCAGGTTCGGAAACAGTGGGTCGATATAACGCGTGCGCATCAGGTCGCCATCGATCTCGCCGCTGTTGGCCATGGGCAGCGCCCGTTGCAACGGCAGCTTGCGGAACTGCATCTCGATCCCGGAGCGCCGACTGGCTTTGGCCATCACACGCTCGGCCACGTCGCATAACGCGGAGTCTGCGATGCGCCCAATCTGCAGCGGTGGGGCGGCGTCCGCGCACGCCATGACCAGCCACAGCAACATGGCCACTGCTGGCGAAGCAGGCCGAAGGAGCGTCATTGTTTCAATTCGTGAATAACGCATGCACACGTAGCATACGCCGATCACTTCACTGACGCTTCCCCGACGGCCAAGCTTGCCGGGCCTTTGCCTGCGACCTCAGTCGCGCAAGGCCTTGCGCAAGTCCACACCCAACTCGGGCTTGTGCGCAAACGGGTCGGTCGGGTTGCGGCCCTGCAGCACGTCTTCCATGCGGGTCTGCACCGAGCCGATGGATTTCGGATGGCTGTAGATGTAGAACTGGCCGGCGGCCACCGCGTCGAACACCTTCTGCGCCACCTCCGGCGCCGTCACCTTGCCCGCGCCTACGGCCTTGTCGATCATCGCCTGGCCGATGCGCTGGCTGCGGGTCGGCTTCTCGGCAGGTGCATCACCCGGCCGGTTGCGCTGGCTCTGGCTGATGCCGGTGGGCACGAAGAACGGACACAACACCGAGGCGCTGATCTGGTCGGTGACCAGGGCCAGGTCCTGGTACAGCGTTTCCGATAGCGCCACCACCGCGTGTTTGGTGGCGTTGTAGATGCCCATGTTCGGCGCGTTCAACAGGCCGGCCATGCTGGCGGTGTTGACGATGTGGCCACGGTAGGTCGGGTCTTTGGCGGCTGCCTCCAGCATCATCGGCGTGAACACGCGGATGCCGTGCGCCACGCCCATCAGGTTCACGCCCACCACCCATTCCCAGTCGGCCAGCGTGTTCTCCCAAACTAGGCCGCCCGCGCCCACGCCCGCGTTGTTGAACACCAGGTGCGGCGCGCCGAAGCGGTCGCGCGTGGCCTGGCCCAGCGCCTCGACCTGCGAGGCCTTCGACACATCGAGCCGGAAGGCCAGCACCTCGGCACCCGCGGCCTGCATCTCGTCGGCGGCGCGGTCCAGCGCGTCCTGTTGCACATCGGCCAGCACCAGGTGCATGCCCAGCCGCGCGCCGATGCGGGCGCACTCCAGGCCGAAGCCCGAGCCGGCGCCGGTGAGCACGGCGGTCTTGCCTTTGAAGTCGGCGATCATGGGGTCGGCTCCGCCTGGCGCAGCACGTAGCCGATGCGCGGGAAGTGCACGTGGACCGTGCCGGCGCGCGCGTCGATGCGGCGCAGGGTGTAGTGCATGCGGGTGGCCGCGATCAGCTCGCCATGGGTGGCCTCCAGGCCGAAGCTTTCGGCCGTGATGCTGACCTGGCTGCCAAGCGGAATGCCGTGTTCGTCCTGGAATGGCTCATCGGGCGAGACGGCCATGGGCTCGGCCGCGGCCGCCACCGCGATGGCTTCGGCCGCGCTCAGCTTCTCCATCACGCCCTCCCCCAGTTGGCTCACGCGGCCCATCCACTCGGCGATGGCCGGCGTCGCATCGAAGATGCCGGCCAGGCTGGACGTGCGGTGCGCCGTGAACCACAGCGGGTGGTAGGCCGCGAAGTCGGCGATGCAGGGCACCTGGCCCAGCAGGAACGGTTGCTCTTCGAGCATGTTGGCCAGCCGGCGCAGGTAGCTGCGGTAGGCGGCCGTGGCGTCGGTGGGCCGCAGCCGGGTCATGCCCACGCTCATGGCCGCGCGGTCGGCGCCGAAGGCCTTGATGGCCTCGGGCGGTGCATTGGCAAACATCTGCGCCAGCCCTTGCGGCTGCACGTTGTAGGCCATGGCCGTCCAGAACAGCGTGGTGTCGGCCCACTGCGCCAGGATGCGTGCCACGCCCTTGGCATGCGCCGGGTACAGCGAGGGCTCGGGCTGCGCGTGTTCCAGCACGTCGCAGATCAGCGCCGTGTCGCAGTAGATGCCGGCGCCCACCTGCAGCACCGGCGTGCGGCGGTAGCCACCGGTCAGGGGCAGCAGGTCGGGCTTGGGCAGGATGTTCGGGATCACCACCGACTTCCAGGCCAGGCCCTTGTAGGCCAGCACGCGGCGGGTCTTCTCGGAGAACGGCGAGTTCGGGTAGTGGTGCAGGATCAGGTCGGCCATGGCGATCTCCTTCAGACCAGTTTCACGAGTTGCTTGCCGAAATTCCTGCCCTTCAGCAAACCAAGGAAAGCCTCCGGTGCGGCGGCCAGGCCCTGGGCCACGGTTTCGCGGTATTTGAGCTTGCCGCCGGCCACCAGCGTGCCGAGTTCGGTCAAGGCCTC
>JAQGMQ010000391.1 GCA_028292305.1 Rhodoferax sp. | reverse complement strand
ACTTGGACTAACAGGCAGACGGGTCGGCAAGTTAACAAGCAGGTTGACTGTAGGGGCGCTGGCGTGTTCCTTGCCGGGCCTGTACCACGTGCGTAACAGCGTTCGCAGCACCTCATCCGTCGCTGTTCAGCGGCAAGCAAGCAATGCGCCAGACCCCGGCACAGCTTGGTCCGCCAATCTACCGCGATTTTGCGTCGCCCAGCTGACAAACTTTTCGACAGTGGCCTGCCTTCGCTGGGGCGGCGCTCAGGCGGGGCAAGGGATCGCGGGCGATTTGCGGATCGGGCACGGCAGTGCGGGGCCAAAAAGCTTTACCTTGCCTTTACCTGCCACCTGCCACCTGCCACCTGCCACCTGCCGGCTTTGGCGAGCGCGCCCGCGCGACTGTCTCTTCCAGGGACACCGCGGAACGGTTTTCGCCCGGCCGCTGGTGTCGCCCCCAGCAAGGGGGGAGAGCCCCACCAAGTGAGCGACTTGGGGGTGAGCCTATTTTGCGTCGTTGTAGACGGTGGCGCGAGAAACACCCATGTGGGCGGCGGCGATTTCCGCGCCCCGCCGGATGTCCAGGTAGCCGGCGCGTTTGATGTCCTGTACCAGTTGCCTGCGGTCGGCGGCCTTGAGTGAGCGCGCGGTGCTGGCCCGGGCCGCGGCGAAGTCGTCGATGGTCTGGCGGATGCGGTCGGCGTTGGCCGCGTCCAGCGTCTCGGCCACCGCGCCCGACTCGGTGCCGGTGAACTGCGCCATCGCCGCCTGGATGCCGCCGAACAGCGTCAGGTCCACGTTGAGGCACAGCGCGGCCACGTAGTCGCCGGCCTCGTTGCGGATGCCGATGGAGGTGCTCTTCACCTTGCGGCCGTCGGCGAACTGGTTGGCGTAGTTGGCGATCACCACCGGATACGCCGGGTCATGGATGCGGGCCAGGCCAAGCTCGGTGGCGGGCTGGCCGACGCGCCGGCCACTCAGGTTGTTCTCGATCGCGAGGATGGCGTTCTTCGGATTCGACAGGTCGTGCACCACCACCTCGCAAAACGGCGCGAAGGTCCTGCCCAGACCCTCGGCGATGTGCTTGAGCTCGGCGAGCAGATGTTTGTTTTGCGTGGCGGTCATGGGCGCGGCGTCCGATATTTTGGACAAATTGTCCAGAGGACATCGTAGCTGATGCCTGGCAACAGAACGTCGGCAGAAAAATTTTGACTATTTGTCTAATATTGGATATATTTTCCATAACTAGACAAATGATCGAAACCGCCATGAAGCCCATTTCCGATGTGCCCACGCTGTTGCTGCTCGACGGCACCGATGTCCGCGCGCTGCTGTCCCACGACGCCGCCTTGCACGGTGTGCGCCAGGCTTTCATGGCACACAGCAGCGGGGCCGGTCGCAGCTTCGGGCTGGTGCGCGAGGCGATTGCCGCGGGCGCGGTGTTCGGCATCAAGTCCGGCGAGATCGCGGGCAACGCGCTGCTCGGCCTGAAGGCCGCGGGCTTCTGGCCGGCCAACCCTGGCCGCGGCCTCGACGCGCACCAGGCCAGCATCCTGCTGGTCGACCCCGCCACGGGCCGCCCGCGCTGCCTGATGGACGGCAACCACGTGACCGCCATGCGCACCGGCGCGGCCGGCGGCATCGGCATCGCCGTGCTGGCCCGCGCCGACAGCCAGCGCCTCTGCGTCTTCGGCGCCGGCGTGCAGGCCCGCATCCAGATCGACTACGCGCTGCGCGCCTGCCCCGCGGTGCGCGAGCTGGTGTATGTCACGGCCGACGGGCAAGCCAACCAGGCCTTCGAAGAACAATTCGCGGCGCGCTGCCGCGTGGCCTTGTCAACCGACGCTGACACCGCCGTGGCCTCGGCCGACATCGTCATCACCGCCACCCCCAGCCGGCTGCCGCTGTTCAGCCTGGACGCGGTGCGGCCCGGCACCCACATCAACGCCGTCGGGGCCGACACCCGCGGCAAACGTGAACTGCCAGCCGGCCTGCTGGAGCGCAGCACGCTGGTGGTGGTCGACGACCGCCTGCAGGCACAAACCGTGGGCGAAGGCCAATGGGTGACCGGCTGCGCCACCGCCGAAATCGGCGAGCTGCTGGGCCAGACGCCGGCCTGGGTGCGCCCGCCGGCTGCCATCACCGTCTTCGATCTGACCGGGCTCGCGCTGCAGGATCTGGTGGTGGCCGCCGCGCTGGTCGAGGCCGCCGAAGCCCGGGGGCTGGGGCAGCGGCTGGCCTGGCCGTGCTGAACGCAAGCAACACCTTCCAGCCAAAGGCCGGCACGCGCGATCACCCAGCCCTTGTCTCGCTCCTTTCCCCGCCGGGGGAAGGTTGGGATGGGGGCACGGCGATCCAGACATGACCACGCCTGGCCCGTCACCAGCCCGCCCCCGAGAGGGGAGGGAGCGAACCGCCAACACCCATCCATCCTCCAGGAGACCCACATGCCACTCACCCCAACCGAAGCCCGCTACATCGATACCCGCACCGGCCAGCACTACCCGCTGAGCGACCGCCGCTGGCGGTCCGACGCCGGCCATCCGCTGCTGGTCACGCCGCTGCCCGGCATCACCCGCGACGACATCGACACCCGCGAACGTTCGATCTGGCGTTACCGCGCCGCCTTGCCGCTCGACATCCGCCAGACGGCCAGCATGGGTGAGGGCTGCACGCCGCTGGTACAGAAAACCTGGGGCGGCCTGGCGCCGTTCTTCAAGCTCGAATGGTTCAACCCGACCAGCAGCTTCAAGGACCGCGGCGCCTCGGTGATGGTGTCGTTCCTGAAGCAACTCGGCGTGGACCACATCCTGGAAGACAGCTCGGGCAACGGCGGTGCCGCCATTGCCGCGGCCGGGGCAGCGGCGGGCATGCGCGTGAAGATCCTGGCGCCGGCCTACACGCCGCTGCCCAAGGTGGCGCAGATTCGTGCGTTCGGGGCCGAGGTGCAACTGATCGACGGCCCGCGCGAAGCGTCGGAACAAGAGGCCATCCGCCAGTCGGAAAACATCTTCTATGCCAGCCACAACTGGCACCCGTTCTTCCTGCAGGGCACGAAGTCGATCGCCTACGAGCTGTGGGAAGACCTGGGCTTCAAGGCGCCCGACAACATCATCATCCCCACCGGCGCGGGCAGCAATGTGCTGGGCTGCCACATCGGTTTCAGCGAACTGCTGGCGGCGGGGCAGATCAGGAAACTACCGAAGCTGTTTGCCGCGCAGCCGCTCAACTGCTCGCCCATCGACGCGAGCTTTCAGGCGGGGGTGGATACACCCGTGGCGCGTGCCGTGGCGCCCACGATTGCCGAAGGCACGGCCATCAAAAGCCCGATCCGCCTGGTTGAATTGCTGCAGGCCATTCGCGCCTCGGGCGGGCGCACCGTGCCGTTGACCGAAGCGCAGATCACCGCCGCGGTGCGCGGGCTGGCCGCCACAGGGCTCTACACGGAGCCGACCTCGTCGAGCGCGGCAGCGGCGATCGAGGTGTTGTCAGAGGCTGGTGACATCCGCGCCAACGAGACCACCGTGGTGCTGTTGACCGGCACGGGCCTGAAGTCGACGCAGTTCATGACCGAGCTGTTCGGCGCGCAGGCCGCATGAGGCTCAGCCGAACACCGATGCCACCAGCCACACGTTGGCCGCGCTGATCACCGCGAACAGGCTCCACGCGGCAAGCTTCAGCACCGGCCCGTTGGCGAATTCGCCCATCATTTTGCGGTTGCTGGTGAAGCGGATCAGCGGCCACATGGCGAAGGGCAGCTGGAAGCTCAGCACCACCTGGCTCAGCACCAGCATCTTGCCGATGCCGTCGTCGCCGAACCACCACACGCCGACGAACGCCGGCACCAGCGCCACCACCCGCGTCAACAGGCGGCGCTGCCAGCACGGGATCTTCAGATCGAGAAAACCTTCCATCACGATCTGGCCGGCGATGGTGCCGGTGAAGGTGGAGCTTTGCCCCGACGCCAGCAGCGCGATGCCGAACAGGCTGGCCGCCAGCGCGCTGCCCACCACCGGCTCGATGAGGCGGTAGGCGTCGGCAATGTCGCTCACCTCGCGGTGCCCGTTGCTGTTGAACGCGCTGGCGGCCAGCACCATGATGGCCGCGTTGACCAGCAAGGCCAGCGACAGCGACACCATGGCGTCGATGGTGCCGAAACGCACCGCCTCGCGCCGGCCCGCCGGTGTGGGTGTCACCTGCCGCGTCTGGATGATGCTCGAATGCAGGTACAGGTTGTGCGGCATCACCGTGGCGCCGACGATGCCGATCGCCAGGTACAGCGCGCCGGGTTGCTGCAGCCGCTCGAGGCTCGGCACGAAGCCCATCGCCACGCCGAACCAGTTGGGTTGCGACATGGCCAGCTCCACCACGAAGCAGCCGGCGATGGTGACCACCAAGCCCAGCACGATCGCCTCCACCCGGCGAAAGCCCGCACCCTGCAGGCCCAGCACCAGCAAGGTGTCGAACGCGGTGATGGCAATGCCGACGGGAATCGACACGCCGAACAGCAGATGCAGCGCCAGCGCGCTGCCCAGCACCTCGGCCAGGTCGCAGGCCACGATGGCCAGCTCGGCGCCGAGCCACAGGAAGCGGTTGACGGCGGTCGGGTAGTGGTCGCGGCAGGCCCGCGCCAGGTCCTTCTGGGCGATCAGCCCGAGCCGCACACACAGGGTCTGCAACAGCATCGCCGCCAGGCTGGCCAGCAGCACCACGAACAAGAGCCCGTAGCCGAAACGCGAGCCCGATTCGATGTCGGTGGCCCAGTTGCCCGGGTCCATGTAGCCCACGGAAACCAGCAGGCCCGGCCCGGCAAAACGCAGCAGCTTCTTATGGAACGGCAACCCCGCATCGACCGCCACGCTGCCCGCGACTTCGGAGGGACAGAACGGGGCGGTGGCGGTGCGGGGCAGGGAATACATGGGGCGAGTATAGGTAAGGCGCCCGCCTGCTTCTGCTTGAAATTGCTATGCTAGTAATAGCTATAAGTCAACGCACGATGAGCGTGGCGCATCGTTGTCGCA
>JAQGMQ010000330.1 GCA_028292305.1 Rhodoferax sp. | reverse complement strand
TGCTCGGCGGCCTGTGGATTCTGCAGACCTTCCCGGCGGTGGTGTTCGGCCTGTTCTTCGGCTGGTTCGGCGCGCCGGCGCTGTTGGTCGGCTGGGCCGTGGGCCTGCTCGGCGGCAGCTGGCTGGTGTTTGCCGACGGCATCAAGCCGGTGCACACCTTCGTGCTGGGTGGCGGCAGCTATGCGGTGTACACGGGCATCGCGGCTTTGCTGCTGAACATCGTGGTGGCGGTGGTGGTGCAACTGACCATCGGCGGGCGCTTTGCCAAGAAGACTGGCGTGCCCGCCTGAGCGGCCAATGGCATCGACAGGCTGTAACAAGGCTCGCCGACCCGGGTCGAACGCGATATTCTGTCGGGCATCGTCATTCGATCGCAGGGAGAAACAGCAGTGAGCATGGCCGCCTACCGCGCCTCGTCGCCCGAACAACAGCGCACCGCCGATCTGCTGGCGTTGATGCCCGCATCCGGCGGCATGGCGCTGGACATCGGCGCGCGCGACGGCCATTTTTCGCTGCTGCTGGCCGAGCGTTTTGCGCGGGTCGTGGCGCTGGATCTGTCGCGGCCCACCGTGGTGCATCCGCAAATCGATTGTGTGGAAGGCAACGCGGCCGCCTTGGCTTTCGGCGACCGCAGTCTCGACTTCGTCTTCTGCGCGGAAGTGCTGGAGCACATCCCGCCGCACATCCTGCCCAAGGTGTGCAGCGAGATGGAACGTGTCGCCCAGGGTCCGATCCTGATCGGCGTGCCCTACCGCCAGGACCTGCGTGTGGGCCGCAGCACCTGCCAGGGTTGCGGCGGCGAGAACCCGCCCTGGGGCCACGTGAACAGCTTCGACGAGACGCGCATCGCCACCTTGTTCGCGGGTTGCCGCATCGAGAAGACCTCGTTCGTCGGTCAGAACGTGGAGTCCAGCAACAGCCTGTCGGCCGCGCTGATGGACCTGGCGGGCAACCCTTACGGCACCTACACGCAGGACGAGCCCTGCATCCACTGCGGCAGTGCCCTGCAGCCGCCACCACCGCGCAACCTCAGCCGGAAGGTCCTGACCAAGATGGCGATGTGGTCGCGCCGCGCCAGCGAGTCTCTGCGCCCGCCGCGTGGCAACTGGATTCATGTGCTGCTGACCCGGCGCGCGGCGTAGGCCATGTCGGCCCAACGCAGCGAACGCCCCTGGGGTTGGTTCGAAACCGTCTTCGAAGCGCCGGGCCACAAGGTCAAGCGGATCGGTGTGCTGCCGGGTCAGCGGATCAGTCTGCAGAGGCACCGGCGGCGGGCCGAGCATTGGGTGGTGGTGGTGGGGACGGCGCTGGTGACGGTGGGGGATCGGGTGGTGACTCTGCGGACCGGGGCGCATGTGGACATCGGTGTGGGGGAGGTGCACCGGTTGGCGAATGAGTCGGTGGGGCCGGTCGAGATTCTGGAGGTGCAGTTTGGGGGGTATTTGGGGGAGGACGATATTGAGCGGCTGGAGGATGACTATGGGCGGGTGGCTTCGCGTCCGTCCTGAGCTTGTCGAAGGGCCTGGATCGTCATGTCTGGTTGATTTGTCAACGTCTGTTGATGCCGCTGGCCGGTAGTCGCACCGGCGGGCGAGTAACTTTTCTTGTGCGAACAAGAAAAGTCACCAAAAGAAATCGCCCCCACTAACTGCGCCCTTCGCTGTCGCTGCGGGAACCTGCGGTGCTCGCGTTTGGCGGGGTCTGGCTAAACTCGCCTGCGGCTCAAACAACGCCAGCCCTGATCCGCCAAACCCTCCGCTCCTCGGCGCATTTAGAGGGGGGTGGGGAGGGTTCCGGGTACCGGATACCGGACGCTTCGCTGCGCTGGCTACCCCGGTTTTACTCCCTCTCCCGCGTGCGGGAGAGGGCTGGGTGAGGGTGGTGATTGACGTCCCTGTGCGACCAGCCGGCCCTCACCCTGACCCTCTCCCGCACGCGGGAGAGGGGATAAGTCAACGGGCGCCGACACGTTGGCGAGCGCAGCGACGCGTCCGGGCAGCGGAGCGGGTCAACACCTGCTGACTCGACGGGCTGCGCAAATCGACGGTGCTTCGACAGGCTCAGCGTGAACGGCGGTCGAGTCGGCAGCCTGCGACCTCAGTGGTTGTCCTTCGGCACAAACGACCCGCGCTTGCCCACCAGGAAGTCCAGGTCGACCCCTTCATCCGCCTGCAGCACATGGTCCACATACAGCTTCCAGTAGCCTGACTTCAGTGGTGGCTCGGGTGCTACCCACTCGGACAGGCGGCGCTGGAGCTCTTCGTCGCTGATCAAGAGCTGCATGCGCCGCTCGGGCACATTGAGTTCGATCATGTCGCCGTTCTGCACGATGGCCAGCGGGCCGCCGGCTGCGGCTTCGGGTGTGGTGTGCAGCACCACGGTGCCGTACGCGGTGCCGCTCATGCGGGCGTCGCTGATGCGGACCATGTCGGTGATGCCCTTGCGCAGCACCTTGGGTGGCAAGGGCATGTTGCCGACCTCGGCCATGCCGGGATAGCCTTTCGGGCCGCAGTTCTTCAGCACCAGGATGCAGGTTTCGTCGACGTCGAGGTTCTCGTCGTCGATGCGGGCGTGGAAGTCATCACTGGTTTCAAACACCACGGCGCGGCCGGTGTGCACCATCAGGGCGGGGGTGGCCGCGCTCGGCTTGATGACGGCGCCGCGGGGCGCGAGGTTGCCGCGCAGGATGGCGATGCCGGCTTTTTCCTTGAACGGTGCGTCGAAGGTCTTGATCACGCGTGGGTCGTAGTTCTGCGCGTCGGCGATGTTCTCGGCCACCGTCTTGCCGCTGGCCGTGACGATTTCCGTGTGCAGCAGGTGCTGGAATTCCTTCATCACCACAGGCAGGCCGCCGGCGTAGCAGAAGTCTTCCATCAGATGCTCGCCCGAAGGCTGCAGGTTCAGGATGCAGGGCAGTTCGCTGCCAATGCGTTCGAAGTCATCGATGGTGAGATTGATGCCCAGGCGCCGCGCGATGGCGATCAGGTGGATCACCGCGTTGGTCGAGCCGCCGATGGCCGCCAGCGTGACGATGGCGTTCTCGAACGCCTCGCGGGTCAGCACCTTGGAAATGGTCTGGTCGGCATGCACCATGTCGACGATGCGCCGGCCGGCATTGCGGGCCAGCACGTTGCGCCGGCCGTCCACGGCGGGATAGGCGGCGTTGCCCGGAAGGCCGATGCCCAGTGCCTCGACCATGCTGGCCATGGTGCTGGCCGTGCCCATGGTCATGCAGTGACCGTGGCTCCGGTGCATGCAGCTTTCGGCCTCGAAGAAATCGGCCAGCTTCAGCGTGCCGGCGCGCACCTGTTCGCTCATGCTCCACACGCCGGTGCCCGAGCCCAGTTCCTGGCCGCGCCATTTGCCGTTGAGCATCGGGCCGCCCGAGACGCCGATGGTCGGCAGGTCGGCGCTGGACGCGCCCATCAGGAGCGACGGGGTGGTCTTGTCGCAACCCATCAGCAGCACCACGCCGTCGATCGGGTTGCCGCGGATGCTTTCCTCGACGTCCATCGAGGCCAGGTTGCGGTACAGCATGGCGGTGGGACGCAGCAGGGTCTCGCCGAGCGACATCACCGGGAACTCGAGCGGGAAGCCGCCGGCCTCATACACGCCGATCTTCACCTGCTCGGCCAGCGTCCTGAAGTGGCTGTTGCAGGGCGTGAGTTCGCTGAAGGTGTTGCAGATGCCGATCACCGGGCGACCATCGAACTGGTCGTGCGGCACGC